>DFBF01000232.1:6896-10552 GCA_002367285.1 Rhodobacteraceae bacterium UBA3087
TAGGGTCTTACGCGACCCTGTTTCCTTGCACCCAGACGCCCCGTACAACCGGGGCACCGCCGACTTGCGCGACGCGGATCAGGTCGGCCCGCGCACCGGGGGCGATGCGCCCCCGATCGGTCAGGCCAGCGGCCTCTGCCGGGGCCTGTGTCACCGTGGTTACGCCGCGGGCCAGATCGCCCCAGACGTCACCCAGCATCAGGGCTGACGCCAGCAACGCGGCAGGGACATAGTCGCTGCTGACAATGTCCAACAGGTCGCATTCCGCCAGGTCGCGGGCGGCGACATTGCCGGAATGCGAGCCCCCCCGGATCAGGTTGGGCGCGCCCATCATCACCTTGATACCGTGGTCACGACAGGCCCGCGCGGCGTCCAGAGTGGTGGGGAATTCCGCAAGACCAATGCCATAGCTGGCCGAGGTCGCGACGTGGTCCGCCGTGGTGTCATCATGGCTGGCCAGCACTGCGCCAAAGCGGCGGGCTTCGGTGACCGCAGCGGCCTCGTGATCATCGCCATAGGTGTCGCGCAGATGCCGCAGGCGGGCGACATGTTCGTCGAAATCCGCCTGGCTCATTGAATGTTTGCCCATGACATAGGCGGCTAGTTTTTCGGTGTCGCGAAATTGCCTTTGGCCGGGGGTGTGGTCCATCAGGCTGACAATGCCAACGCGGTCTTCGGCGTTAAACTCGTTCAGCTCGGCGACCAGGGTTTGCGAACAGACCTCGGCGCGCAAATGCAGATAGTGGCTGATCCTCAGGGCGCCTTTGCGGCGCAGATCCAACAGCTCCCAGGACAGGTCGCGGGCATAGGCCTGATACCGGGCCTTGCCTTCGGGGATCGACCCCACGCGCATCGCGTCAAACACCGTGGTGATGCCAACACTGGCCAGTTCGGCGTCATGGGCGACAATGGCCGCCGCATGTGGCCAGTCAACCTTGGGGCGCGGTTGGATGTGACGTTCCAGGTTGTCGGTGTGCAGTTCCACCAACCCGGGCATCAAAATGTCCCCATCGCAGTCGATGGCCCCGGCGGGCAGGTGGACACCTGTGGCGATGTCGGTGATTTTCCCGTTCTGCACCGTAACGCTTCCCAGAAAGGCCTCGTTCGGCAGAACAACCATGGCATTGGCGAAGATCGTGTTGTTTGTCATTGTCATGTCACGCTTTGGCGGCAACGCTGAACGTGCCGAAATGAAGGGAGAGGCATCCGTGAAAAGTTTTCGCAGATACGCGGTGTATTACGTGCCCGAACCGGGGGCGTTGGTGGATTTTCTGACCGCTTGGTTGGGCTGGGACCTGGAAACAGGTCAGGCCGTGCCACACCCCATGATCACCGGCGTTGATGTGGTAAATGTGACCCAAACGCCGCGCAAATACGGGTTGCATGGGACGATCAAGCCCCCCTTTCGTTTGGCGGATGGGCAATCTGTCGACGGCCTGGCAACGGCGCTGGAGGCCCTGTGTGCCTCGGTTGAGCCGTTTGATTTGGATGGGCTGAAACTGTCCCGTCTGGGCGGGTTTTTGGCGTTGGCTCCCAAAGGGGACACGCATGCGCTGTCGCTGTTGGCGGCGGCTGCCGTATCCGGGCTGGACGACTTTCGCGGCGCGCAATCCCAGGCGCAAATCAACAAACGCCGCGCTGCCGGGCTGAGCCTGCGTCAGGACGAGTTGTTGGAACGCTGGGGGTATCCCTATGTTATGGATGAATTCCGGTTTCACATCACCTTGACCGGCCGACTGGATGCGGCCGAAGGCGACGCCCTGCGTAAACGGTTGAAGAAGATCGTAAAACCGATGCTGCCCAAACCGTTTCGGGTCGAAAGCCTGTGTTTGGTTGGCGAGGATGAGGCGGGTATGTTCCATATGATCCGCCGTTATCCCTTGTCCGGCTGACAGGCGGCCAGAAAGTCACTCAGCGCGGCGTCAAGCGTGCCGTTGTTTTCCACGATCACCGGGTTCAGACCCTGATCCACCCGAAACGCGGCGCGTTGCAGGCGGCGGTTGATATCGTCTTGGGTTTCACGCCCCCGTGTTGCCAGCCGTTGGGCCAGCACCTCGGGTTTGGCGGTCAGCAGGATGATACGATGATGGGAAAAACGTGTTTTTAGCTGCCCAAGAACTGCGCGTGACAGGTTGGCCAGAACATCGTGCCCCTGCGCCAAAACAGTGTCTATTTCAGCTGGAATTGCATAATGCAATCCATGCGCGGGCCAGTGCAGCGCAAAGTCACCATCGTTGCGTCGCTGGGTGAACTCGGCCTCGGTGACGCCTTCGAAGTCTTCTCCGCCGGCCTCGGCAGGCCGTGTGATCACACGGCGCGCCAGCACCATGTCAGTGCGCGCGGCAGCCAGTTCCATCAGGCTGTCCTTGCCGACGCCCGAGGGGCCGACGACGGCGATAAAACACCCCGTCATGCGGCCAACCCTGGGGTATATCCGGTCACGTCTACCTCGCGGTCCGCGACGCGATTGCGGGCGGGTTCGTCGTGGAAGATGCCGACAATGGCGGCGCCCCGGGCTTTGGCTGCCTCGATCAGTGACAACACCACCTCGCGGTTGGTGGCGTCCAGGCTGGCGGTGGGTTCATCCAGCAACAGGGCCGGATAGTCGTGGGCAAACCCACGCGCAATGTTTACCCGTTGCTGTTCGCCGCCCGAAAACGTGGTGGGCGACAGGGACCACAGCCGTTCGGGGATGTTCAGTTGCGCCAGCAGCGTGCGGGCCCGGTCGCGGGCCTGATCCACCGGGGTGCCGATGGCCAGCAGGGGCTCGGCGACCACATCCAGCGTTGGCACACGCGGCACGACGCGCAGGAACTGGCTGACATAGCCCAGTGTTTCGCGGCGCAGCGCCAGGATCTCGCGCGGCTCGGCTTTGGCGACGTCTGTGTCTCCCACCCAGATATGGCCGGTTTGGGCCAGGTAGTTGCCGTAAATCATCCGCATTAGGGTCGATTTACCCGACCCGGACACGCCGGTCAGAGCGACGCATTCACCGGAGGAAACAGTCAGGTTGGCCCCTTCCATCACCGGGATCACAGCGCTTCCCTGATTGTGCAGGGTAAAGTTTTTGCCAAGGTTTTCGATACGGATCATGGTCATACCTGAAGGACTGAGGAAACAAGGAGTTGCGTATAGGCGTGTTGTGGGTCGTCCAGCACCTGATCGGTCAGCCCGCTTTCGACCACGTGGCCATCTTTCATCACCATCAACCGGTCGGCAAGCAACCGCACGACCGCCAGATCGTGGGTGACGATGATCGCCGACAGGCCCATTTCGCGCACAAGCCCGCGCAGCAGGTCCAACAGGCGCGCCTGTACCGACACGTCCAGCCCGCCGGTGGGTTCATCCATGAACACCAACCGCGGCCCGGTCACCAGATTACGGGCAATTTGCAGACGCTGTTGCATGCCGCCGGAAAAGGCGCTGGGCCTGTCGTCGATGCGATCCTCGGAGATCTCGACCCGGCCCAGCCAATCGACGGCCTGTTCGCGAATGTCGCCATAGTGACGCGCGCCGACGGCCATCAGCCGTTCGCCGACATTGCCCCCGGCACTGACGCCCATGCGCAGCCCATCGCGGGCGTGTTGGTGCACAAAGGCCCAATCGGTGCGTGACAACATGCGTCGTTCCGGTTCGCTCATCGTGACAGTATCGCG
>DFBF01000318.1:0-14335 GCA_002367285.1 Rhodobacteraceae bacterium UBA3087
TTGTCTTCGATTTCGACGTTCACGTCCTTGATCGCATGGGTGTCGCCATAAAAAACCTGGACGCCCTTGGCCGAGATTTTGGTGTCGTGCATGTTCACGGCCCTTTTGATTTTGCTCATATCGTTCATGGTCTGGCCTCCTGCTACCACCGGCGCTCGAACCTGCGGCGCAGGAGGATGGCGATGATGTTCATGGTCATCAGGAACACGAGCAGGATGATGATCCCGCCCCAGGCGCGTTCATAATAAGCCGGATCGGCGCGTTTCGCCCACTCATAGATCTGGGCGGGCATGGCCGAGTTCGGGCTCATGAAACCTTCGACAATACCGCCGGGATAGTTCGAGGCGATATAGCCCACCATGCCGATCAGCAACAGCGGTGCGGTTTCGCCCAAGGCCTGTGCCAGACCAATGATGGTGCCGGTCAGGATGCCGGGCATGGCCAGCGGCAGCACGTGGTGAAAAACGGTCTGCATTTTTGAGGCCCCTACCCCAAGAGCCGCCTCACGGATCGAGGGGGGCACGGATTTCAGCGACGCGCGGGTTGAAATAATGATGGTCGGCAGCGTCATCAGCGTCAGCACCAGCCCGCCGACCAGCGGGGCGGATTGCGGCAGGTGGGCGAACTGGATGAACACCGCCAGGCCCAGGATACCAAAGACGATCGACGGCACGGCGGCCAGGTTCGAGATGTTCACTTCGATCAGGTCGGTGAACCGGCTCTGGCGGGCGAACTCCTCAAGATAGATTGAGGCCGCGACCCCGATGGGCAGCGAAAACGCCAGCACCACCAGCATCATGAAGAAACTGCCCAGCATCGCGACACCAATCCCAGCCTGCTCCGGGCGGCTTTCCGAAGCATCCGCACCGATGATGAAGCTGAGGTTGAAGCGTTTGGCAATCACGCCCGCGTCGCGCAGCACATCGACCAGGTCCAGGTGTATGGGGCTAAGGTTCTTGTCGCGCGCCAGGCTTTCGCGGGTCACACGATCCTTGAAATACCCATCGACGCGCGAGGACGCCAACAGACGGAATTCAACCGTGTCCCCGATGCGATCGGGGTTTTCCAGAACGAAATTGCGCAGCTGCGCCGCCGCGCCGGTCGACAGCAGCTTGCGCAGCTCTTTCGCCTTGGCAAACGGGTTTTCCAGCCCCTGCTCTTCCAGTGTGGCCACCAAAGCCGCGTCCAGCAGCGGGTTATAGCCAAAGGTCGATACTTTTTTCAGATCGGCCGGGTCGCGGTTGCCGGTCTTGTCCAGCTTGGCCTCCAACAGCTCGACCTGAAGCGTGACAAAGGTTTGCTGAAAGGCACCGACCCCGTTCATGACGATGGCGCTCAGCAGGAGCACCAGAAACACCAGCCCCGTGGCAATGGCGGTGATGCCATAGATCTGGAACCGTTTTTCGGCGGCGTTACGTTTGCGCGTGCGTGCGTCCAGCGTCAGCAGCGAGGATTTCACAGGGGTGTCGCTCATTCGTACTGCTCCCGGTATTTGCGCACGATCATCAGCGCAACGATGTTCAGACCCAGGGTGATGACAAACAGCGTCATGCCAAGGGCAAAGGCAACCAGCGCTTCGGGGCTGGCGAAATCGGCGTCTCCGGTCAGCTGGCTGACGATCTTGGCGGTGACGGTGGTCATGGCCTCAAAAGGGTTCAGCGACAGACGGGCCGCGGCCCCTGCCCCCAGCACGACAATCATGGTTTCACCAATGGCGCGGCTGGCGGCCAACAGGATGGCGCCGACGATGCCCGGCAAAGCGGCTGGCAGGATGACCTGGCGAACGGTTTCCGATTTCGTCGCGCCCAGCCCGTATGACCCGTCGCGCATCGACTGGGGCACGGCGTTGATGATGTCGTCCGACAGCGAACTGACAAACGGGATCAACATGACGCCCATGACAAGGCCTGCGGTCATGACGGCGGTGCCGCCTTTCATCCAGCCGACGCCCTGTTCACCAAACACGCCGACCAGCATCGGGCCGACAGTCAACAGCGCAAACATGCCGTAAACGATGGTCGGGATACCGGCCAGAAGCTCCAGCAACGGCTTGGCGGTCGCGCGCAGTTTTGATCCGGCATATTCCGACAGGTACACAGCGGCAAACAAGCCGATCGGCACGGCCACGGCCAGCGCGATCAGCGAGATATAGAAGGTGCCCCACAACAGCGGCAGGATACCCAGATCCGAGCCGCCGCCAAAGCTGGGTGACCAGGTGGTGCCGAAGAAAAAGTCGCGCGCCTGGTACAGGTCGAAAAACTTGATCGTGTTAAAGATCAACGACAGAACGATGCCCAGCGTGGTCAGAATGGCAATCGAGGCCGCGCCGATCAACAACAGCAGCATGCCCTTTTCCACCCGATTGCGGGCGCGGAACGCACCGGACGTGGCGCGCATGGCGGTAAAGAACCCGGCCAAGGCGGTGGCCAGAACGCCCGCCGTCAGGATCCAGTTGCCGATCGCCGTCTTGGCGCGCATCGCCTGGGCTGCGGACAGAATATCGCCCGACACATCGCGTCCCAGCGCGACACCGGCCGCCGCCAGCTCTGCGCGGATATCGGTGGTTGTGACGTCCAGATCCTGCACGGCCTGGCGCGTCATCTTTCCCCGATCAATCAGCAGATCCAGCCCTTCGGCGACGCGGCGCACATCGGACATGACCAGGTTCAGGCTGCCTTTGTCGGAATACATCGCATCGGGGATATGTTTGGACACCGACGCGTTGATCACCAGCGGCTGGACAACGACCCAGACGGCCAAAAGCAGAACCGCTGGCACGAAGGCCAGCATTGCAACATTGAACCCATAATAATTGGGCAGAGAGTGCAGATCGCGCGGATTGCCCCCAACCGAGGACAAGGCGCGGTTTTTGCCAAGAAAGAACCCGAGGGCGGACAGTCCAAGGATCGTGATGAGCAGCCAGGATGCAGACATGGGGGTCTCACTAAGCAAAAGCAGGGTCAGAAGCAGAGGTGGCGGCGCGAGGGAGCCCGCGCCGCCAGAGGGTCTTATTTGGTTTCTTCAGCGGCAACCGACGCCTGAGTGGCTGCCAGTTCCGGGTCCGACACCAGGCCGTATTCGGCCAGCGGGCCATCGGGGCCTGCCATGTCGTCGGACACGAAGAATTCAGCGTATTCTTTCAGGCCGGGGATGACGCCGATGTGCGCTTTCTTGATGTAGAAAAACAGCGGACGCGACACGGGGTATTCGCCGGTGGCGATGCTTTCGGTCGACGGAACAACGCCTGCCATGGTTGCGACCTGCAACTTGTCGGTGTTGTTTTCATAGAACGCCAGACCAAAGACGCCGATGCCATTGGCGTTCGAGCCGATGCGCGCCAGGGTTTCGGTATAGTCGCCGTCGATATCGACCGACACACCGTCCGTACGCAGTGCGATACAGGCTTTTTGGGCGGCTTTCTTCTGGGCTTTCTCGGTGTCGCCTTCGGCAGCGGCCAGCAGAACGTCGAATGCGCCGGTGGCTTCACAGCCTTCCAGGATCACCTTGTCTTCGAACACTTCGCGGGTGCCGTGTTTGGTGCCGGGAACATAGGCGGCAATTTCCTGTGCCGGGAAGGCGGGGTTCACGTCGGCCCAGGTTGTGTTCGGGTTGTCGACCATCTTGCCGTCCACCAGGATCTGGTCGGACAGGGCCAGGAACCAATCGGTCTGGGTGAATTCGAACGAGTTGCCGTTGATGTCGCTGGCAAAGACGATGCCGTCATAACCGATACGCACTTCGATGATGTCGGTCACGCCGGCTTCGGCACAGGCGGCGATCTCTTTGTCCTTGATGCCGCGCGAGGCGTTTGCCACGTCGATGGTGTTTTCGCCAACACCTTCACAGAAGCGTTTCAGGCCAGCCGAGGAACCGCCCGATTCAACAACGGGGGTCGGAAAGTCAAAGTTTTCGCCAAACGCTTCGGCGACGATCGAAGCATAGGGCAGAACGGTCGAGGACCCGGCAACTTGCACCTGATCACGCGCGGTTGCGGCGGTTGCGGAAACGGCAGCGATCGCCAATGCAGAGGCGGTCAGTTTCACGAAGGACATGGATATCTCCTGATTGGGTGATGGGATCACCAACGCGGCGACCCTTCGGAGGCGTCCTAGGGGTCTTTCCCAAACCTTTTGTGAAAATTATGTAACACCCGTGTGACAACAGTCAGAAATATGGGTTAACGACGCCAATTCCTGTCACGTCACCTGGAATTGCCCTGCCACCTGCGGTTCACGCGGCTCTGCCGCGCCGGAATGCACCTGATTGCGTCCGGCGCGTTTGGCCCGATACAGCGCCATATCGGCCCCATGTACGACGTCTTCGACCGGAATGCCGGGGGCGAAGCACACCAGGCCGATCGAAATGGTCAGGGCATATTCGCTGTCGACAAGCCCGTCTTGAACCGCGCGGCGCAGCACTTCGGCGCGGTGGTGGGCTTGCGATCCGTCAACGCTCATGACCACCGCGAATTCGTCTCCGCCCAGGCGAAACAGACAATCCTCATGGGCAAGAGCGCTTTCGATCAGACCGACCAGGCGGCGCAAGACCCGGTCGCCATCCATGTGGCCCAGGCGGTCATTGACCGGTTTAAAGCCATCAATGTCGATCATCAACAGGGCGCCGTTCTGGGTGGTTATCCCGGTAGAGGCGACATAGTCCGTGAAGTGGCGGCGATTATAGGCACCGGTCAAAGGATCGCGCAGCGACAGCTCCAGGGCCTCCTCGCGCAGGTTGCTGACAACGCGGATCATGAAAAGCCCGGTCCCCCAGACCAACGCCAACGAGATCGCGAAACGCACCGCCAGCGCGATTTCGCCAAGCGTCAGCGCCAGTCCCGTGCCCCAGACCAGCAAAATGGCCGCATAAATGCTGGCCGCCCAACCCGACGACAACAGCAGCCCGCCCAGCAGGGTCGGAAAGACCCAGAACAGATGCGCCGTCCCGAAAATCCTGCTTTCTATAATATGGGTCATCGCCATGGTCACCATGATGACCGCAGGTGGAACTGGCCAGCGTACGCCACGGTGGTGGGCGCGAATATCGCCCAGCAACATGATCGCCGGCAGAAAGGCCACCGCGGCGGCCAGATATTGGCCTGAGATCAGGTGAAACGTGGCAAAAGCCGCCAGAACCACCGTGCCGCTTCCGGCGATGATCAGCACAAGGCCGGCAGAGGGGTCCAGAACCGGGCCGGAGCGTCCTCTGCGCACCGGTCCCAAATCAAATAATTCTCTGTCGAGGTTGAACACCCGAGCCCCAGTCTTCCACCGTCCTTTAAAAAACTGCTGGCGGCGGGAATCAGCAGTCTGGAGTTACTATCTCACGACCGAGCGATCCAAAGGAAGGGAAACAGTGAAGCGGCTGCCCTGCCCCGCTGTACTGGTAACGCGCAAACGGCCGCGGTGACGGTTCACGATATGCTTGACGATTGCCAGGCCCAGCCCGGTTCCCCCCATGCCGCGCGACCGATGTCCGTCGACCCGATAGAAGCGTTCGGTCAATCGCGCCAGGTGCCGTTGGCTGATGCCTTCGCCTTCGTCTGCCACGTCAACCAGGACACCGGGGCCGCGCAGCGTTGCCTCATTGTCCCGCTCTTCAAGGGTTACCGTGACCGCCCCGCCCTCGGCACCGTATTTGATCGCGTTTTCAATCAGGTTGGTGAACACCTGGGTCAGCTGGTCACTGTCCCCCGGAACCTCGACCGGATCATTGCAGCCGATGGTCACAAGGCGCACGTTGCGTTCTTCGGCCAGCGGCCCCAGCCCCATGGTGACCGAGGTCACGATCCCGGCCACATTGACCGTGTCGGTTGGCCGCATGCGTGCGACATCTTCAACCCGCGACAGCGACAACAGGTCCTGCACCAGACGGTTCATGCGCCCGGCCTCGCGTTCCATGATGTCCAGGAACCTGTCGCGCGCCTCTTCGTCGTCGCGCGCCGGGCCGCGCAGGGTTTCGATAAAGCCCGACAGCGCGGTCAGGGGCGTGCGCAATTCATGGCTGACGTTGGCCACAAAATCCGATCGCATCTGGCCCGCCTCTTCGACCGGCGTCACGTCCTCGAAGGCAATCATCAGCCCCTCGCCGTCAGCCAGCGCGGCGATATTGGCCAAAAAGACCATATCGCGCCCGGCTTCCGAACTCAGGTACTTTGCTTTGCCGGTCACCCTGGTTTCCAGGGTCTTTTCGATCTGTTCCAACAGGCCCGGCTGACGCAGCACCGTGATATAGTGACGCCCCAGCGCCTGATCCCCGAACATTGCCTGGGCCGGCGCATTCATGGCGGTGATACGGGCCGTTTTATCCACGTATAAAACGGACATGGGCACCGTGTGTACGAACTCTCCGGGTGTCATGTTCTGCGTCCTTGATTGGATTGAATTGTGCATAACATCCGGCACCGTCCTGTTCATGTAAAGCCCGGCCCGCCCGTTAATGCCGTTCTCGGAAAAATCGCATTTCTCCAGTTTGGGGAATTGCAAAGCGAACGACTCTTCCTATAATTGTGCGGAAAATGTCATGTGATGAGGTTGAGTGCGGCCATGTTGGCCCGGTTCACAGTGATCAGGACAAAGCGAAAACGCCTATGCGATCGAATTTGGGGAAGATGGACAGATTAGGGGCTTTGGCCGAAACCGACGACACGCGTCCGGTTATACTGGCTGTGGGTGAAGTGTCCGGATGGCGCGAGCGCGGACATGGGCTGCCGATGGACAGCCAGATCACCTTTGTCGAATTTCACGAGATCAGCCTGGAATTGTTGGAAACCGTGCGACCAGATCTGGTTTTGTCGCCGGTGATGTGTTCCAGCTTTGACTGTCTCGATCTGGCTCAGGTTCTGGGAAGTTTTGGATTTTCAGGACGTTACAGGGCAATGGTGGGCGGCATGCCGAACCCCGAACTGGTCCGTCGTGAAATCCAGTCGCATTGCCCGCATCTGGATTTTGACCTGATCAGCATCACGCTGAGCCCCAGCGCGACGCTCAACTGATCCGGTCTGTTTGGTCGATCCTGTCCTGCGCAGCGGTGGTTAGGACCCGGGCCAGATCATCGAACCATGCGCCCCCCGGCACGCGCGCTTTGCGTAGCAATCCCAGGGGTCGTTCCGGCGCAGGTGCCGCAAAGGGTATGGTGGCCATTTCTCCGATGGCGAAGTAAGCGAGATCGTGGGACGGATCCGCGAAGGGTACCAAGAGGCCCTGTTTGGCGCGATCCAGAACGGTGAATTTCCGCAGTGGCGTGTCATGGTCCAGATCATGCCCGAGGCCGAGGCGACGCAGACGACCTATGATCCGTTTGATCTGCCAAGGTCTGACCACACGCGGATTATCCGTTGATCGAACAGGCTGCCTTTAGCCAGCTTAGGTCGTGGCGATCCTCGGCCATTCGCCTGATAAGATGGTGCAATCCACGTGTTTTCCTATGCCAATACGGCGCGCTCTTTGCAGGGGGTGCCTGATGACATCACCTGACATCATCGACCGTGTGCTGGTGCATTATGATCGCATCAGTCAGGCCTATGGCGACGGCATTCGGCGCGCGCGCAGCTTTGGGCGCCTAACGCGCAAGTACCAGATCGAAAGACGGGGCGCGGATTTTTCGCGCCCCGTGTGTTTCAATAGATCAGATCGTGGTCATCACCACCCTGCCCGTCATAGTGACGTTTCAGGTATTGCAAGGCGATGCGCAGCATGAACTTGCCCGACCGTTGAGGCATTTGCAGTTCGCCCTCGACCACCTCCATGCCCTGTTCCTGGCAACAGACACGCAACAGCATGTCGCCCAGTTCGGGTTGCACGGTGAACATGGCCGCATCAAATCGCGCGCGCGCATCCATGCGTCGATCGGTGCGCGTGCCCCCGGGCGCGGTGCTCCCGGTCCCGCCCATCATGCCCTGCCAGTCCAGCCCACCAGAGACGTCCACCTGGGCCATCTCGAAATCACGCTGCAACCGTTCTCCGGCCGCCACCAGATCGGCGGACAGGTATTTGCCGCCGGATTTCTGATCCTTCAGACGGGCCAACAGGCGCAGCGGGGTTTCCCCGCCCACGGTCTGGCCACGCCGGCGGGGTGTGTCCAGACGGGACTGATGCCCCTTGCCAAAGAACCCGGTCGCGGGCGTTGCGCCGGTGAAATTGGCTGGTGCTTCGGCAAACCCCATGGCGGCGGCGTTTTCGTCTTCGGCCATGAAGCGGTTCAAAACCACCCGACCCGCCGGGGCGATGCGATAGCGCGCAACCTTGCCGCGCGCTTCACCGGTGATCCATTCCTTCACAGCCATGGCCTGGGCCAGGCGTGTGTCGCATTTGTCGCGCGGCACCAGGCGGCCGTCATCGGCCTCGGTCACTACGACGGCGGTGTCGACATTCGGCGTCACCGCCAGGATTGCCCCCGGTTCCAAAAGGGCACGAAGAATGCGGGTTCCGTCCCGCCTGAGGGTCTGTTCGTCCGGGGTCTGCTCGGTCATGATGTGGCGCTCATCCTTGCTTTTGGCATTGGACTTCGCCCCCGTCTGTATCGTGCGGCATGATCGCCCCAGTTCGGACAGGATGCTGTCCACAAGCGGGTCGTCACGCTTCTTTTCGGTCTTTTGGACCTGCCTCAGTATGGTTGATGCATGGCAACCTTTCTCTCTTGCCAGAGCGCGAATGGTTAACCCACCCTCAACATGTTCCAGATACAACTTCATCGAATCGGGCAGCCAGGAGGGAAAACCCCCGTCGCCGTTTCTATTAGACACGTTGCGCGTCATATATGCCCCCGTGTTAGCCTGTTCCGATGTCCCCACGAAACAAGGCGTTCCAGTCATAGACAACTCAAGGTTGCGTCTGACAAACAGACCCTAGCCGTGAATTGGTTACTGTAAAGTTAATTGTTTACAGAGTATTTATGTTTAGTTTCCATTCTGGCAACAATCGTTAAAGGCACCGTACGGTGCTGGGCGGTGACGCAACACCCGTTGGGGTTGTGCGACAACATCAGGCGACTCAAGCAAACCTGAAGGAGCCCGACATGACCGCCCTGACCGATGTGACCACTGCCCTTGCCGCCCTGCGCCGCCCCCGCCTGTTGATCCGTGCCGCCAAATTCGGCCTGATGGATTACAACCGCGAGCGGGATCTGAAACGGGTGATGAAGACGACGGCAACCCCCAGCCCGGCGCGGGCGGTGGACGGTCTGATTGCACGCGAGGCGCAACTGGAAGCCACCCGCAAGGCGGGCGAAGCAAGCTACTCGGTTGCGCGCCATGTCGAGGTTTTGATCGCCCTGATGGCCGAGGCCCGCCTGTTGCCGCGCAAGCAATCGCAGGCCTGAGACCAAATCAAAGGGCCGCCGGATTGCCCCGGCGGCCCTTGAATATCACGCAGAAATCGCCTGAGGGCATTACATGAACGCGTCCGGCATGCTGTCTTTCTTCTTGGCAACATAGTCGCGCAGACCCTCGGCAATGCCCGGATCCATGCCCGGTTGCTGATAGTCATTCAGCAATTTTGCCACCCGTTCAGTGGCCAAAGCCATGGTGTCGCGCGCGCCTTCTTCTTCCCAGGTCTCATAGGGCTTATAGTCCAGCATGTCCGAACGCCAGAACGCGGTCTTGAAATTCGCCTGGGTATGTTCACAGCCCAGGAAGTGACCGCCGGGGCCGACCTCGCGCAGCGCGTCCATGGCCTGGGCGTTTTCGTCGATCTCAATGCCCTTGGCGATATTGTGCAACACGCCCAACTGGTCTGCATCCATGACGAATTTCTCATAGGACGACACCAGACCGCCTTCGAGCCAGCCACAGGCGTGCAGCATAAAGTTCACACCAGACAGCAGACCGGCATTCAGCGAATTCGCCGTTTCATAGGCGGCCTGAGCGTCGGGTAGTTTCGATCCATTGAACGACCCCGCCGAGCGATAGGGCAGCCCCAGGCGACGAAACAACTGGCCGCAACCATAGGTAATCTGCGCCGCTTCGGGCGTGCCAAAGGTCGGCGCGCCCGAATTCATGTCGATCGAGGTAACAAACGTGCCCGCAATGACCGGCGCGCCTTTGCGGATGATCTGGCTATAGGCGACACCGGCCAGGACCTCGGCCAGAACCTGGGTCAGCGTGCCCGCAACGGACACCGGCGCCATGGCCCCGCCGACAATAAAGGGCGAAATGATTGCCGCCTGGTTGTTCCGGGCAAAGACCTCAAGCGCGCCCATCATGACGCTGTCAAAGGTCAGGGGCGAATTGATGTTGATCAGCGAGGTCATGACAGTGTTCTGCTGCACGAAATCTTGGCCAAACAGAATGCCGCACATGTCGACCGAATCCTGGGCCCGCACGGGTTCGGTGACGGACCCCATGAACGGCTTGTCCGACAGGGTCATATGCGCATGCAGCATGTCCAGGTGGCGTTTGTTCACCGGAATATCGGTGGGTTCGCACACGGTGCCGCCCGAATGGTGCAGCCACTTGGACATATAGCCCAGTTTTACGAAATTGTTGAAATCCGCCATGGTGGCATAACGGCGCCCCCCGGTGGCGTCGCGCACAAAGGGTGGGCCATAGACCGGCGCCAGCACCAGGTTGTTGCCACCGATGACCACGTTGCGGTCGGGGTTGCGGGCGTGTTGGGTGAACTGACTGGGCGCCGTCTTGCACAGCGCGCGCGCCAGACCACGCGGAATGCGCACGCGTTCGCCCTCAACCAAAGCCCCGGCAGCCTTCCAGCGCTCCAGCGCCTCGGGGTTTTCCACGAAGGCCACACCGATTTCTTCCAACACGGTTTCCGCGTTGGCCTCGATGATCTGAAGCGCTTCCTCGTTGAGGATCTCCAGATTGGGGATGTTGCGCTCGATATACTTGGCGCATTCGATCTTAACTGCGGTGCGTTCTGCGCGACGTGCGGCGCCACCGCCACCACGTGCCCGACGCCGTGTTCCAGCTTCTGCCATGGATCAACCCTCCGAATACCTGTTCGACTGTCTTGATACCCTGACACCTGAGCGCCAACCCGTCGGGAACGGCGATTGAGGGGCAAAAGCGACATTGCCCGCTACGAAAAACACCACCGCCGCCGTGCCTCGTGCCCCATGCTGCAGCGCGGAGAGGGTTTTTCTAGGTTTATCTGAATATCCGCATATAGTGATAGCGGTATCGGTCGGGAGGACGCGCGTGCCGAACAGCTGAAAAAGGCGACCCAGATCGCCCAATCGGAACAGGGAGGGTTGCATGGACAACCGGAAGAACTGGGCGCGTCGCGTCCCGGCCATTGTGACCGCTGCGGCGGTTGCGGTTTCCGCACATGATGCGATGGCCACGAACGGATACATGACCAACGGCGTCACCCCGCAACAAAAGGCGATGGCCGGTGCCGGTGTTGCCGCGGACACAGGCGTCATGGGCATGGCCCTGAACCCGGCGCTGGGGGTAAACAATACGGGCGTCGAGGCCTGTTTTTCCATCTTTTCACCGGACCGCGATGTGACCATTGGCCCCGGCGGGCCGCTGACACCCGGCACGCACCGGTCGAACAATCGGGTCTTTGCCGTGCCCTGTGGAGGAGCCAACTGGCGGCTAAATGATCGTTCGACCCTGGGTTTCGTTGCCTATGGCAATGGCGGTATGAACACCAAGTACAGCACGAATTTCTTCGCAGGCTTTGGCGCGGGCAGCAGCCCCCTGGGCGTCGATCTGATGCAACTGTTCATCAGCCCGACCTGGTCCCACGAGGTCAATGAACAATTCAGCATCGGCGTGGCGCCGGTCTTTGCGATCCAGGGGTTTCGCGCCTATGGGCTTGAGGCTTTTGCCGGCATGTCGTCCAATCCCCTGGCCGTGTCCAACAATGGCACCGATTGGAGCTATGGCGCGGGGATCAATCTGGGCCTGGCCTGGAGCCCGAATGACAGCTTCACGCTGGGCGCCGCCTATCGGTCGCGCGTCTATATGAGCGAGTTTGACGATTATGCCGGGCTGTACGCCGAACAGGGTGATTTCGACATTCCCGCGCAACTGACCGTTGCGGCGGCGTTCAAGGCATCCGATGCCCTGACCCTGACGGCGGAATATCAGCACATCTGGTACAACGACATTGCCGCCATCGGCAACCCGCAGACACCGGCGAATTTCCCCCTGGGCACCGATACCGGTGCTGGTTTTGGCTGGAAAGACATGGACGTGTTCCGCGTCGCCGCCGCCTATCAGGTGAATGACACGCTGACGTTGCGTGGGGGCGTGTCCTATGCCAGCGAATTCATTGATCCCGTGTCGACCGTCATCAACACGTTGGCCCCGGCCACACCGCAATGGCACATCGGCCTGGGCGCAAGCTGGCAGTTGGATGACAGCCGCAGCCTGTCGGTGTCCTATACCCGCGCGTTGAGCCATTCGATCACCGGCATGAACCCGGTCATGACAGGTGGCGCGCCACAATCGGCCGGGCTGCGTATGGATCAGCACGAACTGGCCATCGGGATGAGCTGGGCCTGGTAAGCTCTCAAAACGAACATCGGGCGTCCCTTTGGGGGCGTCCCCTCTTGCGCTGGACGCGGCCCTGCCCTATTGCGCTGGGGCATGAACAGCACATCCCATGACCGCCTTCTCATCATCGACTTTGGCAGCCAGGTAACGCAGCTGATTGCGCGTCGCCTGCGTGAACTGAACGTCTATTGCGAAATTCACCCCTATCAGAATGTCACCGCTGACTTCATCCGTCAGATGGGGCCGAAAGCCGTGATCCTGTCCGGTGGACCTGACAGCGTGACCCGCGAGGGTAGTCCGCGCGCGCCGCAAGAGCTGTTTGACATGGGGCTGCCGATCCTGGGCATCTGTTATGGCCAGCAGGTCATGATGACCCAACTGGGTGGCAAGGTCGAAAGCGGCCATGGCACTGCCGAGTTCGGACGGGCCTATGTGACACAGAAAAGCGACCATATCGACCTGATGCGCGGCTGGTTCCTGGATGGTGATGAACAGGTCTGGATGTCGCACGGCGACCACGTCAGCCAGATCGCACCGGGCTTTGAGGTCTATGGCACCTCGCCCAACGCGCCCTATGCCATCACCGCCGATATGGACCGCCATTTTTATGCGGTACAGTTCCACCCCGAGGTGCACCACACCCCGAACGGCGCAACCCTGTACGAGAATTTCGTGAAAATCGCAGGCTTTTCCGGCGATTGGACCATGGGCGCCTATCGCGAAGAAATGATCCGCAAAATCCGTGAACAGGTCGGTGACAAGAACGTCATCTGCGCCCTGTCCGGGGGGGTCGACAGTTCCGTCGCCGCCGTGTTGCTGCACGAGGCGATCGGCGAACAACTGACCTGTGTCTTTGTCGACCACGGTCTGCTGCGCAAAAACGAGGCCGAAGAAGTCGTCGGCATGTTCCGTGAACATTACAATCTTCCGCTGATCCACGCGGATGAAAGCGACCTGTTCTTGGGCGAGCTGGAGGGCGTCAGCGACCCCGAAACAAAGCGCAAGATCATTGGTAAGCTGTTCATCGACGTGTTCCAGAAATACGCCGACACCATAGAAGGCGCCGAATTCCTGGCCCAGGGCACGCTGTACCCGGATGTGATCGAATCGGTGTCCTTCTCAGGTGGCCCGTCGGTGACGATCAAATCGCACCACAATGTCGGCGGCTTGCCCGAAAAGATGGGTCTGAAACTGGTCGAACCGCTGCGCGAGCTGTTCAAAGACGAGGTCCGCGCGCTGGGCCATGAACTGGGCCTGCCCGCGTCCTTCATTGGCCGCCACCCCTTCCCGGGGCCGGGCTTGGCCATTCGCTGCCCTGGCGAAATCACCCGCGAAAAGCTGGAAATCCTGCGCGAGGCCGACGCGGTCTATATCGACCAAATCCGCAAACACGGGCTGTATGATGACATCTGGCAGGCGTTTGTGGCGATCCTGCCCGTGCGCACCGTTGGGGTCATGGGCGACGGTCGCACCTATGATTTCGCCTGCGCGCTGCGCGCCGTGACCTCGGTCGATGGCATGACGGCGGATTATTATCCGTTCAGCCATGATTTCCTGGGCGAAACCGCCACACGGATCATAAACGAGGTGAAGGGCATCAATCGCTGCACCTATGACATTACGTCCAAACCGCCGGGCACCATCGAATGGGAGTGATCCCCAATTCAGCGCAAGGATAAGCGGATGAGCCAACACCATGACGCCTGCGAAACGCCACATGTCAGCTATGTGTTCGATGGCGGTTTTGCGCTGCCATCCTTGATGTCGGCCTATTCGCTGCTGAGCCATCGCCCAAAGGACGTTGTGGTCGAGTTCTTTGTCACCGAAGAGATCGCCAAAATGCAGCCCGCGCTTGCGGTGCTGCGGGCGACCTTTCCC
>DFBF01000318.1:14463-24019 GCA_002367285.1 Rhodobacteraceae bacterium UBA3087
TGCCTGGATGCCGCGTTTCTCAAGACCTACTGGCGTGCACAGCGCAAACCCGGCCTGAAACACCGCCGCCTGGTCGAACTTGGGGCTCTGGCAAGCTATGCGCCACCCCAGGGATATGTGAATGCCGGCATGCTGGTCATCGACATCCCGGCGCTGCATGCGCAGGGGTTGGTGCCCACATTCACCGACATTGCCCGCGCGACGACCTTCTGGAGCGACAACGGCTTTCTCTATCACGACCAGTCTTTCCTGAATGCGCTGTTTGGCGAACATATGGCGCGGGTTGATCCGCGCTGGAACGCAATCTGGGCCAATCGCAGCGGCGCCCACCGGGCCATTCCGGCGGACATTCGCGCAGGTTTTGACGCCTCGCGCGCTGATCCTGCCGTGCTGCATATGACCTCTAAACCCAAGCCTTGGTTGCGGCCCGTGCTGCGGCCAGGGAAAATCACCTGGGCGCGCCGCTATCGCAAGGATATGAACGAATTCAAATCCTTGATCGGAGACGCCGCCTGGGCCGCCCTGTCCGGCCAGACCTGATCCGCCTTGCCAGGCGCGCCTCAAGCTGCCAGGTTGCACCGATGATCAAACTGACCGGATATATTGATGTGCCCGCGGACCGCCTTCGGGCCGTCACCGCCGCCCTGCCCGACCATATCGCGCTGACCCGCGCCGAGCCCGGCTGCCTGTCCTTCGAGGTGACCCCGGACGAAAGCCTTGAGGGGCGTTTTCTTGTGGCTGAAACCTTCGTGGATCAGGTGTCTTTTGATGGCCACCAGACGCGCACAAAAACATCGCCCTGGGCGCAGGTGACCGATGGTATTGCCCGCAGCTATCACATCACGGAAATTGACGACTGACGCCCGACCCCGGGCGCCAATCAGGATCAAGCGTCGCGCAAGCGACCCCTTTGGATCACGTCAGGAATTGCGCGGACCACGTTTCTTGAGCGCCCGGAAATCAAAGGCGCCCGCAAAGGCATCCTCATCGTCGCCAAAGATCTTGTGTTTCACCACCTTTTGCGTGCCTGTCACGGGCAGTTCGGTCATGAAACGGATCCAGCCTGGGGGCTTGAAATAGGCCATCTGCGCGAAAGCCCGGTCAAAGATTGCCCGCGCCGTCGCCTCATCTGGTGCAACCCCTTCGCCCAGCACGATACAGGCCATGACCTCTTCCTCGCGCATTTGGTCGGGCACGGCGATACAGGCGACATTGACCACGCGGCTGTCTTCAAACAGCACGTTTTCGACCTCGGCGGCGGCGATATTTTCCCCGGACCGTCGGATGATGTTCTTGGCGCGATCGACAAAGAACACCATGCCGCTGGCGTCCATCGTCACCGTATCCCCGGTGTGAAACCACCCGTCCCGCCAGACCTCGGCGGTGGCATCGGGTTTGTTCAGATACCCGGAAAAGAAGCCCTTGCGCGGCGTTTCGGCCGAATGGCGGATCAACAGCTCACCCGGCGTTCCGCGTGGCAGTTCGGTGCCATCCCCGCCCACCACCCTGCATTCCAGATCATTGCGCGCACGCCCCATGGCACGGGTGTCGATCATGCGCGGGTCTTCGGCGATATGCAGGACGCGACACATTTCTGTCATGCCCCAGGCCTCGACCAGAGGAATTCCAAACCGCTCTTCGAACACACCGTGCAGCGACGGGTCAACCCCGGCACCCAAGCCGGCACGCAGGTTTCCGATCACCTCGGGCCCGGTGCTGGTATCCGCCAGAAGAACCGAGATCACGACGCCGAGATAGTGAAAGATCGTCGCACCTGTGTCCTGAATGTCGCGCCACCAGGTCTTGGCCGAAAAACGTTCGGGTTGGATCATGGCATTGCCCGACTGGATCGTCGCCAGAAAGGTCAGAACACCCGCATTGACGTGAAAAGCGGGCAGCGGGTTCAGGATTCGTTCCTGACCCTCGCGCAAGGAGATATGTCCGGGGACATCCAGGTATGTCGCGCCAACCATCAGCTCATATTCATGGCCCAGGATACAGCCCTTGGGCCGCCCGGTGGTGCCCGAGGTATACAGCAAGCTGGCCTCGTCTTGCGGCGTGACACCGCCTCCGTCGGGTACAAAGGGCGCGGGGGGCAGCCGGTCGAGAATGTCGTCAAACGCCACCATGCGCGGGTTGGTCTGTGCCGCAGCAATGCCCTCGCGCATCTGTGCGCTGAAGTCATCCGAACAGATCGCCAGCACCGCGCCGCTGTCTTCCAGCAGATAGGCCAGCTCGGCTGTGCGGTAGTCGGGATTGACCGGCACACAGGACAGGCCCAGCCGGTTTAACGCCAGTTTCACCAAATAGTGCTCCAGCGTCGCGCCCAGCAACACCGCCACCCTCATGCCCCGGCCATAGCCAGCCCGCGCCAGCGCCTGACTATGGGCATCCACCGCCAGCGCTGTCTCCAGATAGGTCAGTTGGCGAATTGGCGCGCGCGCTGTTTCCGGCGCGACCAGCATCGTGTTGTCAGGCCAACGAGCCACGGCCTCGCGAAAGACCTCGTCCACCGTCTTGCCGTCAATCTCGATCATAGTGAATTCCTCCCGAGGGGTAGTGAACCGCCCCGCCCGTCCCTTGGCAAGGCACAGCCTGTCGCAGCAGCAAAGTGACGTAACGACGCTTGCGCCTCAACGCCCAATCGATACGGTGCCTGGATGAACAGGTCCAGCCCCCGCAGCCAAACCCTGACCGCCGCTCTTTGGATGATCGGCGCGATAGCCAGCTTTTCGGCCATGGCCGTGGCCGGGCGCGCGGTCAGTTTCGAACTGGATACCTTCGAGCTGATGACCTATCGCAGCCTGATCGGCATTGTCATCGTGCTCAGCGTCGCCGCTATGGCCGGAACCCTGGGCCAGATCACGCGTCGCCACATGGGCTGGCATCTGGTGCGCAATATCAGCCATTTCACCGGACAGAATCTGTGGTTCTTTGCCGTGACCGTGATCCCGCTGGCCCAGGTCTTTGCGCTCGAGTTCACCTCGCCCTTGTGGGTGACGCTGTTGGCCCCGATCTTTCTGGCCGAACGCCTGACCCGCGCCCGCGCCTTTGCCGCCATCATGGGGTTTATCGGCATTCTGATCATTGCGCGGCCCGGGGTGGACAGCCTGTCGCCCGGCGTCATCGCCGCAGCCCTGTCGGCAATCTGTTTTGCCGGATCGGCCGTGTTCACCCGCCGCCTGACCCGTGACGAGACAATCACCTGTATCCTGTTCTGGTTGACCGTGATGCAAGCCGTGTTCGGCCTGATCTGCGCCGGGTTTGATGGCGACATCACCCTGCCCTCGGCTGTCACGGCGCCGTGGCTTTTGCTGATCGGATGCGCCGGGCTGGTCGCCCATTTCTGTCTGACCAAGGCGCTGTCCATGGCTCCCGCCACCGTGGTGATCCCGGTCGACTTTACCCGGCTTCCCCTGATCGCCCTGATCGGCGCGCTGTTTTACAACGAACCGTTCGAGGTTTGGGTTGCCGTCGGGGCAATTATCATCATCGGGGCCAATCTGGTGAACCTGCGCGCCGAGTCGCGCGGGTAACTGTCTCATTTGAGCAGCAATTGTGGAGTTCAAGGCTCGTTACGCTTGGTAATGTTTGACCGAAACGACGTAGCCCGCCTAGGTGGACGGCAAGAAATTGCTCATTTGTCGTAAGGGAGGAACAATGACACTCACGAAACTCGGCGCATCCGTCGCCTTCGCCGCATCCGCGACCACCGCAATGGCGGGTGGTATCGATCGCACCAATCTCAGCATCTCACCACTGTTCGAAGACGGCAACTATGCCGAACTCAGCTTCGCACATGTGTCGCCTGACGTGCCTGGCACTATTCTGGGCCTCCCTCTCTCTCTGTCGCAATCGGCAACCAGCTTCAACATGTTCGGCTTTGCCTACAAGCATCAGTTCAACGAGAACCTGAGCTTCGCAATCATCGCCGACCAGCCCTATGGCTCTCAAATCGAGTATGCCGAAATACCCGGCCTAGCCATCGTGGAAACTCAAACTTTCACCGGCGCGTTGCGCTATGAGATGGGCAACGGTTTCTCGGCCCATGCTGGTGTGCGCGCCGAAAAGCTGACGGGCGAAATTCTGTCCTCCCCGGGGTATATTGACGCCACGGGCGACTATGAAATCGGTGGCCTCATTGGCGTTGCTTACGAGCGCCCGGAGATCGCGTTGCGTGTCGCACTGACCTATTACTCGTCCATCGACCACGAACTTGATGGCCTGCACAATGGCGTTGCGACGGTTGCGACCTTTTCCATGCCTGAGCGCATCAATCTGGACTTCCAGACCGGAATCGCCGCCGACACTTTGCTGTTTGGTTCGATCAGCCACGCAAAATGGGACGGAGCTTCTCTGGACAGCACCGGTGGCGTCAACTGGGTGACTTTCTCCGAAGACTCGACGGCGTATTCGCTGGGTATCGGACGAAAGCTCTCTGACGAACTGTCCGCTTCGATCTCGCTTGGGTATGAAGAAGCCAGCAACACCGGCACAACGCTCCTGGCCCCGACCGGCACGTCGAAAAGCGTGGCTCTGGGCCTGTCGTATCGGGTCACCGAGACCGTCAAGATTTCAGGCGGCGTTCGCTACACCGATTTCAGCGACAAGACCGTCACAACAATGGGCACCGGCCCGGTCTTGTTCACGGGTGGCAATGCCGTTTCGGTGGGTTTGAAGCTCGGCGTTAGCTTCTGATCACGCTCAAACCCTAAGAAAGCCCCGCCCGAAACGGCGGGGCTTTTTCTGTGTGCGGGGCATGCGCAAGAAACGGGTCGCGCGGGGCGTGACGGGGCTCTAAACACATTACATGACACAGCAAACCCTCTCGGGTCGCGCCTGGGCCGACCTTTTCGTGCTTGGCCTTATCTGGGGCGGCGTCTTTTTGGCGACGCGCGTGGCGCTGGATGAAATCAGCGTCGTGCATTCCGTGGCGCATCGGGTGATTTGGGCCGCGCTGATCCTGTGGATCTATGTGCTGGTGCGCCGCCTGCCTGTTCCGCGTGATGCGGCCACCTGGGGCGCGTTTCTGGTCATGGGGCTGTTGAACAACCTGATCCCCTTCAGCTTGTTGAACTGGTCACAGCTCTATATCGAAAGCGGCCTGGCCTCGATCTTCAATGCCACGACCGCCGTGTTTGGCGTTGTTGTCGCGGCGATCTTTTTCGCCGACGAACGTCTGAGCCTGCGCAAAAGCGTGGGCGTTCTGATCGGCTTTGGCGGTGTGGCCACAACCATCGGGCTGGAAAACCTGCTGCGGTTTGATCCACGCTCCCTTGCGCAACTGGCCGCGATCAGCGCGACGCTGTCCTATGCCTTTGCAGGCGTTTGGGCCAGGAAGCGCCTGTCGCACCTGCGCCCGCAAGTCGCCGCCATGGGCATGTTGACTGGCTCGGCGATCATCATCCTGCCGGTCGCCTGGTATCTTGACGGCCCGCTGCCCATGGCCCTGTCCCTGACCACCTGGAGCGCGATTGCCTATTACGCCATTGTCGCCACCGCGCTGGCTTATCTGCTGTATTACCGCATTCTGGCCATGGCGGGATCGGGCAACCTGATGCTGGTCACGCTGATCATCCCGCCGGTTGCCATCCTTCTGGGCGCTGGACTGCGCGCCGAGGCCCTGCCGCCCAACGCATTTGCCGGGCTTGGCCTGTTGGCCCTGGGCCTGATCGTGCTGGACGGGCGCATATTCAACCTGTTACGCCGTTGACCACCCTGCCTTGCGCCCTTACCAAAGGGGCATGAAATACGACAGTGCAGAGCAATGGCGCAACGCCCCTCGCAAGAAAATCCTGTTCTTCGGCATGTCCGGGCTGGGCAAAACATACCTGTCCAACATGCTGCGCGATGGTGGCGACTGGTTTCACTATTCGATCGATTACCGCATTGGCACGCGATATATGGGCGAACATATCGTTGACAACTTCAAAGCCGAGGCGATGAAAGTGCCGTTCCTGCGCGATCTGCTGCTGTCCGACAGCATCTATATCGGCTCTAATATCTCATTTGAAGATCTGACACCGGTGTCCACCTATCTGGGCAAACCAGGCGACCCGGCCAAGGGCGGTCTGGCAATGGCCGAATACCGCCGTCGCCAGGACCAGTTCAAACAGGCCGAGATCGCCGCCCTGCTGGACACGGCCCATTTTGCCGAACGGGCTGACCGTATTTATGGCTATCCGCATTTCATCTGTGACAGTGGCGGGTCGATCTGTGAATGGATCGATCCTGATGCGGGGCTGGATGATCCGGTGCTCAAGGCGCTGTCGGACGAATGCCTCCTGATCTGGCTGAAGGGGGACGAGGCCCACACCCAGGAGTTGATCCGCCGCTTTGATCGTGCACCCAAACCGATGGCCTATCAGCCCGCGTTTCTGGAACGTGCCTGGGGTGAATATCTAAGCGAAAACAATATGCAAGAAGGCGACGTTGATCCAGATGCCTTCATTCGCTTTACCTATGGTCGCGCACTGGCCCACCGCCAACCGTTGTACGAGGCGATGGCGAGCCACGGTATCACGCTGTGCGCCCACGAAGTTGCGACCGTGAAAACGTCCGCCGATTTCGACGCGCTGGTTGGCCAGACCCTTTCGATGCGCTGAGCGCACCCCCAACCTTTTCCAACCCCAACTGAAAGCAAGCTCCATGCCCATCAAACTGCCCTCGACCCTGCCGGCCTTCGACGTGCTGACGCAGGAAGGCGTGATGGTCATGCGTGAAAGTCAAGCGGCGCAACAGGACATCCGGCCCCTGAAGCTGGCGATCCTGAACCTGATGCCGCAAAAGATCAAAACCGAGACGCAGTTCGCCCGCCTGATCGGCGCCACGCCCTTGCAGATCGAACTGACCCTGATCCGGCCCACGGAACATATTTCGAAGACGACCAGTCAGGCCCATATCGGCGCCCATTACGAGGCGTTCCAGGACGTGAAAGACCGCAAATTCGACGGGCTGATCATCACCGGCGCGCCGATCGAACACCTGGAGTTCGAGGACGTCACATATTGGGATGAAATGCGCGAAATCCTCGACTGGACGCAAAGCAATGTGCATTCGACCTTTGGCGTCTGCTGGGGCGGCATGGCGATGATCCACTATTTCCACGGCGTGAAAAAGCACATGTTAGAGGCCAAGGCGTTTGGCTGTTTCCCGCAGAAAAACCTGGCCCCGACCTCGCCTTACCTGCGCGGGTTTTCCGACAATTTTGTTATTCCGGTCAGCCGCTGGACGGAAATGAAACAGGATGAAATCGACGCTGTGCCTGAACTGCGCACGCTGATCGGCTCGGAATTCGCAGGCCCTTGCCTGATCGAAGACGTGGGCCACCGCGCGCTCTATATCTTCAACCATTTTGAATATGACACGGGCACGTTGAAGGATGAATATGACCGCGACATTGCCAAAGGCACGCCGATCAATGTGCCGATGAATTATTACCCCGGCGATGATCCCAGCCAGCCGCCGGAAAACCGCTGGCGCAGCCACGCGCATCTGCTCTATTCGAACTGGATCAGCGAAATCTATCTGACCACGCCCTATGACATGGGTGAAATCGGTCAGGCTATGACGGACCTTCGCGGCTGATGCTGGGCACGGCGACTGCGATTGGGCTGGCGCTGGCGGCGGGCACGACCCAGGTGCTTGCGGCCCGTCGCGAAGCGCGCGCGGCGGCAAGCCATCCGCCCACCGGGCAATACATCGCCATCGACGGGCTGCGCGTGCATGTGCAGATCATGGGCGACGGGCCGCAGGACGTGGTGTTGATCCATGGGTCCTCTGGCAATCTGCGCGATTTCACCCGTGGGCTGGCGCCAGAACTGGCCAAACGATATCGCGTGATCCTGGTGGATCGCCCCGGTCTGGGCTGGTCCGACCCACATCCCCACGGGGAACTGCTTGAGGCCCAGGCGCGCACAATCCAGGCGGTCTGTGCCCATCTTGGCGCGGACAGGCCCATTGTGCTTGGCCAAAGCTATGGCGGCGCGGTGGCGTTGATCTGGGCCGTGTTGATGCCCGACAGCCTGTGCGCCGTCGTGCCTGTGTCGGCCGTGACCCACCCCTGGGATACCGGGTTGGGGGCTTATTATACCGTTCTATCCTCGCCACCCGGGCAATGGGTTGTGATCCCGATGATCACCGCCTTTGTGCCCGAAGCGCGCATAGATCGCGAGATCAACGCGACGTTCCAGCCCCAGCCAGCCCCGGAGGGCTATGGTGAGCACTTTGGCACCGATTTCGCTGTGCGCCGCGCACCACTGCGCGAAAATGCCCGCCAGCGCAGTCAGCTTCTGTGGCAGATCGAGGCCATGTCAAAACGGTATGACGAAATCACCGTGCCGATCGAATTGGTGCATGGGGACGCGGACGTCATCGTGCCCATCCAGGTGCATTCGCAACGTCTGGCGGACGAACATCCCCTGGCCCAGCTGGCCTCCCTGCCCGGTATTGGCCACATGCCGCACCACGTGTCGATCCCCGAAATCGTTGCCGCCGTCGACCGGGCAAATGCGCGCGCCGCATTGCACGAGCGTAAAAAATGACCATATTGATAGGCACATAGCCCATACGTGGCGGGAGACAGGCATGACATTACCCTTTGACGGCGCCATCTCGACCTTCTTTGCCGAAGGTGCGCCGGACGATGTGCGCAAGGCCATCCAGGAGGGTGGTAAAAAGGACATCCTGTCCGACAGTTTCCCCTATGACAGCCGCATGGATCGCGAAGACTATGAGGGGACCATCGGCGCGTTGCAGATGGAATTGGTCAAGCTGCAAGCGGATGTGAAAGCCACCGGGAAACGCGTGGTTGTGGTGTTTGAAGGGCGCGATGCGGCTGGTAAAGGCGGCACGATCAAACGGTTCCGTGAAAACCTGAATCCGCGGGTCGCCAAGGTCGTCGCGCTGTCCAAGCCCTCGGATCGCGAGGCCGGGGAATGGTATTTTCAACGCTATGTGAAACACCTGCCCACGGCGGGCGAAATCACGCTGTTTGACCGCAGTTGGTACAATCGCGGCGTGGTCGAAAAGGTCTTTGGCTTTTGTGAAGACGCGCAACGCGAGGCATTCTTTCGCCAACTGCCGGAATTCGAAGACATGCTGGTGGATGAGGGCATTCACCTGGTGAAACTCTGGCTGAATGTCGGGCGTGCCGAACAGCTGCGCCGCTTTCTGTCACGTGAAAAAGACCCGCTAAAGCAATGGAAACTCTCGTGGATTGATGTTGAGGGGCTGAACCGTTGGGATGGTTATACCCAGGCGATTGGCGAAACATTTGACCGCAGCCACCGCCCCCGCACGCCCTGGACCGTGGTGCGATCTGATGACAAACGCCGCGCCCGGATTGCAGCCTTGCGCGCGGTGCTGTCAGGCATTGAATACGCTGGCAAGGACGGCAATGTCGCCTGCACACCCGACGACTGGATCTGCGGAGGCCCCGACATCTGGGATGCCTAAAAAACGCGGATATCACCACGGTAACCTGCGCCAGGCGTTGGTCGATGGGGCGTTGGCCTTGATCGAGGCAAAGGGTCCGACCGGGTTTACATTGTCCGAG
>DFBF01000283.1:0-8071 GCA_002367285.1 Rhodobacteraceae bacterium UBA3087
GACCGGGAAAAACCGATGGCTATGCCTGCGGGCGTGCCGAACCAGCCACCGCAACAACAGGAAAAGCGCCGTCAGACCGACTGGATGGGCAACGTGCGCAGAGGAAAATGGTTCTGAGATATGGCATACACGCAAACCGAACTTGATGCTCTGAAGGCAGCATTTGCTGCAGGCGTGTTGCGCCTGACCTATGATGGCAAGTCTGTCGAACACGGCAGCGCCGAGGACATGCTGCGCCGCATCCGCGTGATCGAGAGCGAGATTGCACAAGCGGGCGGCAAACCTCTGCCCGTGGCCGGTTTTGCCTCCATCCACAGGATGCGCTGATGAAACAAACCCCACCTAATGTGCGCTGGGGGCTGCTGGACGCCGCCATTTCCAGTATCGCACCTCGCACGGCCTCTCGGCGTTACGCCGCCCGGGTGGCGATTGCCAACATGCGGCGCGGCTATGACGGGGCGGCACGAGGCCGGGCCACCGACGGTTGGGTGGCGGGCGGCACATCGGCGGATAGCGAGATTGCCGTGGCCGGGCCGGTGTTGCGGGCGCGCATGCGCGATCTGGTGCGCAATAACGCCATCGCGGCGCAGGCGGTGCAGGTGCTGGTCAACAATATCGTCGGCTCCGGCATTATTCCCCGCGCCAATACCGGCGACGTGGGCCTCGACAAAACGGTTGATCAGCTCTGGCAGCGCTGGGCGGCAGGCTGTGATGCCCATGGGCACACCACGTTTCAGGGGCTGCTGAGCCTTGCGGTGCGCGAGATGATCGAGGGCGGCGATGTGTTTGCGCTCAAGCGCACGTTGCGGCGCAGATCAAAAGGAGAGGTGCCGCTGCGCGTTGAACTACGCGAGGCCGACCATCTGGATGAAACCCGCATCAACCAGTTGCGCGATGGTTCGGGCATTCGCCAGGGCATCGAATACGACAAGGGCGGTAATCGCGTGGCCTACTGGATGTATCCCCATCACCCGGGCAACACGCTGGTTTCCTCGCAACTGAGCCCGGTCCGGGTGCGCGCCGACATGGTGGCGCATTTGTTCGAGCGTCAGCGGGTGCAAAACCGCGGCGTGCCCTGGGGCACTCCGGCAATGCGGGCCATCCGTGATGTCGATGACTGGCAGAATGCCGAGCTGGTGCGCAAGAAAACCGAAGCCTGCCTTGTCGGCATCGTGTTCGGAGCCGAGGAAGACCAGATGTCGATCGCCCCCACGGTGCAGGATGCGGACGGTAACCGGGTGGAACAATTCGAGCCGGGGCTGATTGCCTATGCGCGCGGCGGCAAGGACATCAAGTTCAACCAGCCCGCCAGCACCGCCGGGGTTTATGAATGGCACCGGGTGCAGCTGCATATCATCGCCGCCGGGTTTCGAGTCCCTTACGCGCTGATGACCGGCGATCTGAGCCAGACCAATTTCGCCTCCTCCCGCGTGGGCCTGAATGAATTTCGCCGCATGGTCGCGCAGGCGCAGCACCAGACGGTGATCCCGATGTTTTGTGCACCCGTCTGGCGCTGGTTCATTGAAATGGCCCAGGTAGCAGGGCTTTTGCCCGCCGACGCGCATATCCCGGCACAATGGACGCCGCCAAGGTTTGAAAGCGTGAACCCCTTGCAGGATGCACAAGCCGACATGCTCGAAGTGCGGGCCGGGTTTTCCAGCCTGCCGCAGCAGATCGCCCGGCGTGGTCTGGACCCGGAAACATTGATCGCCGACTGGGCAGCATTCGCCAAGAAGACCGACGGTCTGGAACTGGTGTTCGACAGCGACCCGCGCCTCGTCAGCAAGGCCGGGCTTGCCCAGACCAATGATCCCATCCAGCCAACCCCACCGCCGGATCAGGACAACACCTGAAGGAGATCCAAATGCCTGAAACAACCATCGAACTTCCGGCGCTGAGTCGGGAGGCGCAGCTGCGCGCGGATACCGTGGATGAAGCCGCCCGCACGGTTGAAATCACCTGGACGACCGGCGCAACCGTGCGACGCAATCGATTGTTCCAGGATGCAATCGACGAAGAACTCTCGGTCGATCCGAATGCTGTGCGCCTTGAGCGGCTGAATGCGGGTGCGCCGTTTCTGAACACCCACCGGGCCGGATCGCTCGAGTCCGTGCTTGGTGTGGTGGAGACAGGTTCTGCCCGCATTGAAAATGGTCTGGGCACGGCCACCATCCGCTTTTCCGAGCGCGCCGATGTGGAACCGGTGTTCCGCGACATCGCCGCCGGGATCATCCGCAACGTCTCGGTCGGCTACCGGGTCCACCGCTATGACATTGAGAAACGCGATGGCGCGCCGGAACTGTGGCGCGCGGTGGATTGGGAACCGCTGGAGATTTCCGCCGTCCCGATCGGTGCCGATCCCGGCGCGCAAGTTCGGGGTGGCGACACGCTGGAAACCGCCAGCAACGCCTGTGTCCTGGCCCGGCAGGTCGACTTGAGCGGTGCGCGCCCCACTGAACACACTAAAATCACGAAAGGAAAAGACATGCCGAAGAGCAAGAATGCGACGGGCAGTGAAACTACCGACACCGTTCGCAATGAAGATGCAGATCAATCCCGCACTTCTGAGACCACGGCGCAGACGCCTGCGCCGGAAACACGGAGCACGCCCAACCCGGACGCCATCCGCACCGAAGAACGCCAGCGGGCGGCCGAAATCATGACCCTGTGCCGCCGTCATGATCTTGATGGTCTGGCCGCTGACCTGATCGGGCGCGGGGTTACCCTTGATGCCGCCCGGACCGAGATCCTCGACAAGATCGCGGATGCCGACCCGCTGAAAGGCCGGGTGCATGAACCGGGCCCCGCCAGCGCCCGTGACACCGGCAATGCCGACTCTGCCTATCGGGACGCCGTGGCACAGGCCCTCCTCCACCGCCACAATCCCGGCAGCCATGAACTGACCAGCACCGGGCGGGATTTTCGTGGCATGTCGCTGATCGAACTGGCGCGCCACGCACTGGAACGCCACGGGCGATCCACTCGCGGCATGTCACGGCTCGAGTTGGCCGGTGAGGCTCTGGGCACCCGCGCCGCCGGTTCCATGTCCACCTCCGACTTTCCGGCGATCCTTGCCAATGTGGCCAACAAGACCCTGCGTCAGGCCTATGCCAGCAGCCCGCGCACCTTTGCCGCCTGGGCGCGCCGCGCTGCCATCACCGATTTCAAACCGGTCAGCCGCACACAGATTGCCGGTGCGCCCGATCTCGAGAAGGTGCTGGACAGCGGAGAGTTCAAATATGGATCGATTGGCGAGGGCAAGGAGACCTATGCGCTGGCCACCTATGGTCGGATCGTTGCGATCACCCGGCAAGTGCTGATCAATGATGATCTCGATGCCTTCACCCGCATTCCCTCTGCCTTCGGGGCGGCCGCCGCCGATCTGGAAAGCGATGTCGTCTATGCGATCCTGACCCAGAACCCGAATATGGCTGATAACAAGGCGCTGTTTCATGCCAGCCACGGCAACCTTGGCACCGCGGCGGGTGTGACGGAAACGGCGCTGGGCGAGGCATACCGCAAGTTCGGCTCCCAAAAGGGCCTCGAAGGCCGGCTGATCTCGATCCTGCCAAGCTACATCATCACACCCCCGGGCACCCGGGCCATCGAGGCGCGCAAGCAGATGACCCAGACGACACCCGCCGCGACAGCGGATGTGAACACCTTTGCCGGGCGATTGCAGGTGATCGAGGAGCCGCGCCTCATTCCCTCCTCGGGCACTGATCCGTGGTTCCTTGCCGCTGATCCAGGCCGGGTGGACACCGTTGAATACGCCTATCTCGATGGTCAGGAGGGCGTCTACACCGAGACCCGGACCGGCTTTGAGGTGGACGGCATCGAGATCAAGGCGCGGCATGATTTCGCGGCCAAGGCAATCGACTGGCGCGGGCTGTTCAAGAACGCCGGTGTTTAAGAAGCTGGCAAGGCTCTGTTGATTTTCTCTGCAATCTAAAGCTACTCTGCTCTCTTAATACGGAGAGCAGAGTATTGAAGGAATTGAGAAAAATCTATCTGGTGTCATGCGTTGCCGGAAAAATGTCCAGTCCAACAGAAGCCGGAAGACTTTATACTTCACCCTGGTTCTTGATGGCACGCGGTCTTGTTAAGAAAACTGACCAACCATGGTTCATCCTGTCCGCAAAATACGGTCTTGTTTCACCCGACACTGTGATCCCGCCATACGAGCAAACGCTGAATAACATGGGAGTTGTTGATCGTCGCGCTTGGGCAAATCGGGTTCAAAAACAGATGGATGAAATGTTGCCAGATGCGGATGAAGTCGTTGTTCTTGCCGGTGTAAGATACCGTGAAAACCTGATGACTTACCTTCGATGCAGATTTCCGAGAGTATCAATTCCAATGGAAGGCCTGCAGATTGGTCGGCAGCTAAGCTGGATGAAAAATGCAGAGGCAATCTGATATCGAGGCCTTCTATCGGCTTCTCGAACAACTGGAATTTCGAATGGGCGGTCGTCGGCGGCTTGGCGACTGTCATGGTAGAATGCCATGGCCGGAACGTGGTGTGTATTTCTTTTTCGAACCAGGTGAAAACCGCTTGAGCCCGGAAAATTCAACAAGAGTTGTTCGAGTTGGCACGCATGCACTGAAGGCCGGTTCACGCACGATGATCTGGAAACGATTGAGCCAACACCGGGGCACAGCAAACCCATATGGCGGGAACCATCGAGGGTCGATTTTCCGACTGTTGATCGGGCAAGCGTTGATGCACCGCGACCCCTCGCTGAAATTCCCCAGCTGGGGGCGCGGTTCAAGTGCATCGAGAGAAATTCGCCAAAGCGAAAGACCGCTCGAACAAAAGGTCAGTGATTTTCTTGGCGAGATGACCCTTGTTGTTCTTCCGATCACCGACCCGGCGGGACCGAATAGTCTGAGGGGCCTGATAGAGCAAAATTCGATATCACTGCTAAGCGGCTATGAGAATGACATACACGATCAGCCCAGCGAATGTTGGCTGGGGTCATACAGCGGGCGTAAAAGAGTGAGAAACTCGGGACTCTGGAATAACAATCATGTCGATGAAGGCTATGATCCCGCGTTCTTGGACGTGATGGAAACACTAGTGACTAACGCCAATATCAACTGACACAACGATCCAAAACGACACGTTTCGGGCGGCCATTTGGTCGCCTTTTTCGTTCTAATGAGAGGAAATCACCATGAAAAACTACGTTTCCGCAGGCGATCGCCTGCCCTTCACCTCCGGTGCCGATATTGCCTCGGGCGACGCAGTACAGCTTGGCGCGCTGTTCGGTGTGGCCACCGGCGACATTGCCACAGGCGAAGACGGCACCATCAAATTGACCGGTATTTTCGATCTAACCAAAGCGCCGTCGCAGTCCTGGGCCGTCGGGGTTAAAATCTATTGGGACGCCACCAACCTGTGGGCCACGACCACGGCCACCAGCAACACTCTGATTGGTGCTGCGGCAGCTGCTGTCGGTGGTGGCGCGTCTGAAACCACGGGCCGCGTGCGCCTCAACGGCACAGTCTGATGAATCCGATCGACAACGCTCTGGCCGTGATGTTCGCAAATCCCGTCATGGCCAGGGACGCTGTCTGGTAACCGGACCTACCCGACCAGCAGCGACAGCATCAATGCCACAGCCTTCATCTGGAGCAATGCCCCGGAAATCATCAACGCCCATGATCGCGGCGCGCTGATCCGCTCGAAATCCGGGTTCTGGCTGGCCATCCCAACCGAGGCCGCCGGAAAGGGCCGTGGTGGCGCGCGCCTGACACCGGGGGAATGGGAGCGCCGCCGGGGTATACGGCTGCGGTTCATCTACCGACGCAACGGTCCCAGTCTTCTGGTGGCCGAAAAGGCGCGGATCAACACGCGGGGGCTGGCTGTGGCCTCGCGCTCGAAAACCGGACGCGGGCAGGTCAGCGCACCGATTTTCCTGTTGGTGCGGCAGGTGAAACTGCACAAACGGCTCGACTTGGCGCGGGATGCGGAAAGGATGGCGGGAAAGGTACCGGGGTTGATTGTGGAGAAGTGGGTGGGGGGTTAGGAATGTGGCGCATAAGTTACTGTCCACAATAGGTAAAACAACGGATTCCGGGTCTTCTCTGTACGTGCAACATGCACGAACGGTTCTGGCGGTGTTTTTGCGTCTTCATGCCTATTTGGCTGGCTTGGAGAGGATCAGCGTAGCCTTGCCATCAGGGAGGAAGTCTGGTGACAGGTGGAACTCATTCATGTCATTGTGCATTTCGCAAAGCGCAGTAAGCTCATTTTCGGCAAGTTTATACCATTGCTGATGCCCCATATCAGGTTTTGAGGCGGCCTCTATGATTATCCTCAACGGCCACTCCGGATCAATTCGGCCGGGTAACGAATTCGGCCCGAGTTTCTTGATTTGATTTCCAATCTTGTCGGGTGTGTCGAATTTCGCCAAATCAGCCTGGTAGGTTTGGATGCCGAATTTGAATGCCCGAGTATGTAATGGCAGATAGTCTTGATCCGACGAAACGATGCATAGTGAGTCTGCTTTATGCTGGTAGAAAGTGTCCATCGCGCGAATAACAATCCGCGTGTCCACCTCCTTTTCACTGAAGTTCTGTAGGCCCTTGGGCCCAACGAAGAAGCTATAAAATCCTTTTCCGGATCTTGAGTATTCTGGATTCACTTTCAGTTTTGAAATGAAATCATCGTAGGCGGCGTAGTCCCGCTCAAAATTACGATTCTTGAGAATGCCGGCTTTCAGTTTGTTCTGTTGGCTTTGAGCCTCAAAGCTCCCTTGCTTCAAGTACTTCCGGAAATCCTCTTCCGCCTTTTCCAAAGGTGAAGGGGCATAGAAAAGCTCGAACTGTGGAACAACGCGTAGATAGGTCGAACCGGGGGTGATTTTGATCAAGCCGCCGGGACCGGCCTGCTCAATTTGTTTCAAAAGGTCCTCAAAGTCCAAAAATGGACCATCAGGGGATTTTAGAGTCTTCGCTTTGATCCGCTCAAATACGTCATGGATTTGAAAGAAAGCCAATCGGCTCAGAACGAGGCCACCGTCGATTGGAAATCCTCTCTTACTCAGCCACTCGTGCAGGCCCAGGTACATGCCCTGTAGGTCGACCAGCACCAAAAGATTGTGAGTTTCGAGCTTCGCTCCAACACGCTCGAGTGCCTGTTGCGCGACTACCTCTTGGGCCACCCGGGATTTCGTCCAATTCTCAGGGGTCATTTCCTCGGGCACTGAATCCGACTTGTCGGTGTTCCTGTCGCCAAAATCGCCAATCATTCCACTCTCCCGTGCGGTCAGCCTGTGGGTGTTTCCAATCAGAAATCTGGACCAATTAATGCTTCAATGACGAATGGGTTTATCTTAACGCCAAATAACTCAGGGTTTACACTTGGCCTAGGGTTGAGAAGATTTGTTGACAACAATGCGGTTATTCCATGAAGCAAAGTCTTATCTGAGAATAAGTAGTAGGCTATTTTTTTCGAGCACTTGCGGCGAACGTCCACCTTCGAAAAGCTGCAACGCAGCGTTGGTAGTCGACCAGAGTATTAGCCTCAATCGAAAGCCGTTCCCCAATTCACCTGACGCCAGGGAAAACCATGACCAGCACCCGCGAAACCATCCTGCAAACGCTGCTTGCAGAGCTGCAAACCGTGCCCGGCGCAACCGCGCTGCGCGAAGAGGTTCTACCCGAGCGCCTGCCCGCAGGTGGCCTCGTGATCCTGCGGGACGGCGATCCCGGCGCGCCCGAGGTCACGTTGTCACCGCTGGCCTACCACTATGAGCACCGCGCTGAGATCGAGGTGATCGTGCAGGGAAAGACGCCTGCGGCAAGGGCAACGGCATTCGACGCCCTCGTGCAGGCCATCGGCGCAGCACTTGCCACAGACAGCACCCTGGGTGGCCTCTGCGACTGGACCGAGGCAAAGACCCCGCAGCCTGTTGACCTGCCGGTGGAGGGTGCATCTGCACTCAAGGCAGCAATCATTCCGGTCATTCTACATTACACTACGGTCGACCCCCTGGGTTAATCCCCAACGACTGATCCCACCCCTAAAACAAGGAACCTTGATATGGCACGCGCACAAGGCGCG
>DFBF01000283.1:8098-9303 GCA_002367285.1 Rhodobacteraceae bacterium UBA3087
CAGATGCCGTTTGCCAGCGCCTCGTTGGGGGCAGAGCAGCCCCTGCTGAGCTCGGAACTTCTGGGCTACGGCCGCGATCCGCTGGCTCCGATCAAGGATGCGGTGACGGCGGATGGGGATCTGGTGGTGCCGATTGATGCCGAAGCGTTCGGTTTCTGGCTGAAGGCGGCGTTTGGTGCGCCAGTCACCACCGGCACAACCGACAAAACACATGTGTTCAAGTCAGGCGGCTGGACCTTGCCAAGCATGGCCATCGAGGTTGCCATGCCCGAGGTGCCGCGCTTTGCCATGTATTCCGGCTGCGTGCTCGATCAGTTGTCCTGGCAGATGCAGCGTTCGGGCCTGCTGACGGCGACGGCCAAGCTGATCGCCCAGGGGGAAACGGTTGCCACATCAACGGCGGCGGGAACCCCCATAGGCTGGACCCTGCAACGGTTCGGTCATTTCAACGGGTCGATCAAGCGCAATGGCACGGCGCTGGGCAATATTGTCACCGCCGATATCCAGTATTCCAACAACCTCGACCGGATTGAAACCATCCGCGCCGACGGTCGTATCGACGGGGCTGATCCATCCAATGCGGCGCTGACCGGCCGGATCGACGTGCGCTTTGCCGACACCACGCTGATGGATCAGGCGCTGAACGGTACCTCGGCTTCGCTGGAATTCACCTATACGATTTCATCCACCCTCAGCCTGACCGTCACCGCACATGAGGTCTATCTGCCGCGCCCGCGTGTTGAGGTGCAGGGCCCGCAGGGCATCCAAGCCAGTTTTGACTGGCAGGCTGCCTACAATTCCGCCGCCGGGCAGATGTGCACTTTCACCCTCAAAAACCAGATTGCGAGTTACTGATATGCTGAAACTGAACCTCTCGAATGAGCCGGCTTGGCTTAATCTTGGCCATGATGTCCGCCTTCAGCTCCTGCCGCTGACCACCGCATTGATGGTCGCCGCCCGAAGTGACCCTGCAATTGCTGGTCTGCAGGAGGACGCGGGCGATGAAGAAAGCGCGCTGGTGTTTGCCAAAGCGCTGGCCCGCCTCGCCATCACCGACTGGGAAGGTGTGGGGGATGCGGATGGCAATCCGGTGGCGGTCAGCCCCGAAGGGGTCGATGCCTTGCTGGATGTCTGGCCGCTGTTTGAGACCTTCCAGACGGAATACGTCGCGGGCGGCTTGCTGCTGGATGCGGAAAAAAACGTCT
>DFBF01000283.1:9356-10924 GCA_002367285.1 Rhodobacteraceae bacterium UBA3087
CTGCCCGCAAATCCTGAACCGACCACGGACCTTTGAGGGCATCCAGATCTGGGATCTAGTGGGTCGGCTTGGCGGCCAGATGCGCATCACGGCGGCTGGCACGGTTGTGGGCTGGGACATGTGTGCGGCGCTGGCCATGGCGGGAGCACTGGGGATCGATCCCGCGCCGGTCGCTGAAATCCTGCCCGCGCTCGAGGCGGTGATGGTCAGAGCGCTGAATGAACAAAGGGAAATGAGCGATGGCTGAAAAAAGGGTTTCTGTCCGTCTGGCAGCTGTGGGCGGTGACAAGGTCAAGGCCGAGTTCGAGGGCATCGGCAACGCAGGCCAGCGCGGGTTCCGCAAGGTCTCGCGCGAGGCCGAGATCGCCAATGCCAGGCTGGCGAGGTTCGTGCGCCGGGCCAGCATTGCCGCCGGGATCATGGCAGCAGCAGCCGTGACCGCAGGCATTGCCATGGTGCGATCCGGCCTTCAGGTGATTGATGAGCAGGCAAAACTGGCAGCCTCCCTGCGCACCACCACCGAAAGCCTGCAAATCCTGACCCGTGCCGGGGATCTGGCGGGCGTCTCCATGGGGGAAATCCAGCAAGCCACCATCCAGCTAACCAAACGCCTGTCTCAGGCGGCAGCGGGTACGGGTCCGGCGGTCGATGCCCTGAAACAGCTACGCCTCTCCGCCGCCGATCTGGCGAAACTGCCGGTTGATGCGAAGATCGCCGCCATTCAGGACGCGATTGCCAATTTCATCCCAAGCGCACAGCAGGCGGCGGTGGCTTCGCAGATCTTCGGCGATCGTGCCGGTCTGATCTTCACCCGCATCGACAGCGCCACCCTGCGCCAGGCAACGCTGGATGTGCGGGATTTCGGGGTGGCGGTATCGGAATCTGACGCCGCTCAGATCCAGCGCACCAATGATGCATTGTCACGCATGGGGCTTTTGTGGCGCGGAATTTCCAACCAACTGGCCGTTGCCGCAGCTCCGGCGCTTGAGAGCATCGCGGATGCCATGGCCACGATTGGCAAGGTCACCGGACCATTGGGGCGCGCCATCAAAGGCCTGTTCAACCATCTTGGCGAGATCGCCACCATTGCGGCCACCTTCGCCGCTGTGCTTGGCCTCCGCCTGGTCAAGTCCCTTGCCGTTGCCGCGCTGGGCGTGAGGGGGCTGTCATTTTCACTGGTCGCCCTCAGGGGCGCTCTGATCCGTACCGGCATCGGCGCACTGATCGTTGGGGCGGGTGAACTGATCTATTGGTTCGGGCGACTTGTCGGTGGCGCTGGCAGCTTTGGCCAGGCCATGGGTCTGCTCCGGGATGTGGCAGCCGAGGTATGGGAACGCATCGGCGATGGGGCCTGGGTGATCGTCCTGCGCATGCGCGAGATCGGTCACCGGCTGAAGGCCTCCTGGTTTGATGCGCTGGCGGCAATGCAGGACAAATGGGCAGGGTTTCTGAAGGCGATTTCCGGCGCGGCCTTTAAAATCCCCGGCATGACCGGTCTGGCAAACTCGCTGGCCTTCGATGCAGGCATGGCCGGTCAGGCCGTTGATGAATTGCGCAGCACGGCAGAG
>DFBF01000059.1:0-789 GCA_002367285.1 Rhodobacteraceae bacterium UBA3087
GTCAAGAACATCACCGAATTCGGTCTGTTCATTGGCCTCGACGGCGAGATCGACGGCATGGTTCACCTGTCCGACATCAGCTGGGACCAGCGCGGCGAAGAAGCCATCCAGAACTTCCGCAAGGGTGACGTGGTCAAGGCCGTTGTCTCCGAAGTGGACACCGACAAAGAGCGTATCTCTCTGTCGATCAAAGCCCTGGACGGCGATCCCTTTGCAGAAGCCGTTGGCGGCGTGAAGCGTGGTTCGATCATCACCGTGAACGTGACCTCGATCGAAGATGGCGGCATCGAAGTGGAATACGAAGGCATGAAGTCCTTCATCCGCCGCTCCGACCTGTCGCGTGACCGTGCTGAACAGCGCCCTGAGCGCTTCAACGTCGGCGACAAGATGGACGTTCGCGTCACCAACGTGGACAGCAAATCGCGCCGCTTGGGTCTGTCGATCAAAGCACGCGAGATCGCGGAAGAAAAAGAAGCCGTGGAACAGTATGGCTCCTCCGACTCGGGCGCCTCGCTGGGCGATATCCTGGGCGCGGCTCTGAAGGGCGACGAATAAGTCATCCCCTTTCGGTAACGAAACGGCCCCGTCGTAAGGCGGGGCCGTTTTGCATTTTGCACCCGAATCAAGCGCTCCGGACGGTGTTCCGTCCGCGCCCCTGCGATGTAATTTCGGCCCTGCTGCGGCACCAACCCCGGTTTTGCGCAAAAATATCAGCGCTTTGGGGGCAAATTCCTTAACTTTTCGGTCCGTCAGAGTTTCGTGAAAAAAACTTTGCCCCTATAGTCGTTT
>DFBF01000059.1:904-4717 GCA_002367285.1 Rhodobacteraceae bacterium UBA3087
ATGGCGCGCGGTGACCGGGTTGAACTGCGCGGATTTGGCGCCTTTTCAGTCAAGAAGCGGGATGCTCGTATTGGCCGCAACCCCCGTACGGGTGAGTCGGTCGAAGTGGACGAAAAACACGTGCCCTTCTTCAAGACCGGCAAGCTGCTGCGGGACCGTCTGAACGGCAAATAAGAGGCACCCATGCGCTATATTCGTTACGCGTTCCTGGCCGCACTTGCGGTTTGTTTGATTACTGTTGCGCTGGCCAACCGTGGGTCCGTGGCCCTGAACTTGTTGCCCGAAGATCTTTCGGGGTTCCTTGGGTTCAGCTGGACCGTCTCGCTGCCGCTGTTCATTATCATCCTCATCAGCATCATTGCCGGTATTCTGATCGGCTTTGTCTGGGAATGGTTCCGCGAACACAAGCTGCGGGTCGAAGGGGCGCGTCACAAGCGCGACAAAGATCAGCTGGCGCGCGAAGTACAGGCGTTGAAAACGCCCGAACCCAAGCCAGGCGACGATGTGCTGGCCTTGCTGGACTAACGGCGCTAGACCATCCGCATGACGGACATTTCGGTAAAAATCTGCGGGCTGACAACGCCTGAACATGTCGCGGCGGCGGCCCAGGCTGGCGCGCGCTATGTCGGCTTTGTGTTCTTTGCCAAAAGCCCGCGCAATGTGTCGATCGAAACCGCTGCCGCCCTGGCTGCTGATGTGCCGATTGGCGTCGCCAAGGTCGCGCTGACGGTGAACGCGGATGACGCGACGTTGGATGCAATCACCGCCACAGTGCCGCTGGACATGTTGCAACTGCATGGTTCCGAAAGCCCAGAACGCGTGGCTGCGGTCAAGGCGCGCTATGGCCTGCCCGTAATGAAGGCCGTGGGTATCGCCGGGCCCCAGGACGTGGCGCAGATTGATCTCTATGCCGGTGTTGCCGATCAGCTGCTGATCGACGCCAAGCCGCCCAAGGATGCGGACCTGCCCGGCGGCAACGGTCTGGCGTTTGATTGGCAACTTGTGGTGCGCAAATACTGGCCCTGTCCCTGGATGTTGGCCGGAGGGCTGACCCCGAAAAACGTCGCCTTGGCGGTGGCCAAGACGGGCGCGCGTCAGGTCGATGTGTCCTCGGGTGTCGAAAACGCGCCGGGGGTGAAAGACGCCGCGCTGATCGCCGCCTTCGTGACGGCGGCAAAGGGCAGCCTGTGACCCGGCGCTGCATCCTTCACGTGGGGATAAACAAGACCGGCACGACTTCGATTCAGAACAGTTTTCAAGGATTTGATGACGGGCGGCTGCGATACGCCGACCTGCAACGGGCCAACCACTCGCGCCCGCTTCAAATGCTGTTCGCAGCCGCCTATCGGGATTTGGCGGACGAGCAATTGTCGCCCACGCTGTTTGCGCGCCTGTCACGCGACAGCCTGCGCAAGGGATTTCAGGCCCAGCTGGAGGACCGCTCGCGCGACCTTCTGATCTCGGCGGAAAACCTGTCGACGGCTTTCACATCGCACGATATCGCGGACATTGTCGCGCATCTGCGCCCCCATTTCGACCGGATCGAAGCCTTGGCTTACCTGCGCGAACCGTTGGGTTTCATGGTGTCATCGCTGCAACAGCGCCTGCGTGATCGGTATGTGCCGCTGCGTGCCGATCGTCTGTACCCGGCCTATCGCACGCGGCTGGGCCCTTGGGATGACGCGCTGGGGCAAGGCAATGTGACCCTGGCCTTGTTTGATCCCGGTGCCTTTGCGGGGGGCAATGTGTTGCAGGATTTTTCGTCGCGCATCGGTGTCACCTGTCCGCACTCGGGCAAGCAGGGGGCGAACCAATCGCTGACGGCGGACAATTTTGCGCTGCTCTATGCTTTTCGCCGGGCGCAGCATGACAAAGGTGTCGTGCCCGATCTTGCCCGCGAACGCCCGGCTGTGCGCGATCTGATGCGCCTGAACGCGGCACCGTTCGCCTTTGACCCAACCCTGTGGGGCGATGTTCTGGAACGCCAGGCCGATGATATTGCCTGGGCTGAAACCCGCATGGAGCGCGTCTTTCCAACACCTCGCCCACCGGCCACAGATGCCGTGGTTTTCACCAGCGAGGATGACGTGCTGGACCATGCGGCCACAGTTCGCCGTCGTGCCCTGGCCTGGGCCCGGTGGCGTACCATCCCGTTTTCCGCCCCTGCGCGCATGGTGTCGCGCCTGATTTCAGCCCATCCCTGACAGAAAGTCCCTGCCATGTTTCGTTTCCTGCTAATCCTTGTCGTCGCCGTTCTGATCGGGGCATTTGTCACCAAACCTTCAGAAGGTGATATCAACCTGATGCTGCGCGAACGTCTGGCCGCCGAGATCGAAAACGGCGCCGGGCTGGACGCGTCGGACCCTGGTGCGCAACTGGTGCTGGGCCTGTGCAAGTCGAACCGCGCCGCCTGTATCGACCTGCTCAGCCAGTTCGTGCGCGTGGGATACGAGGATGAAATACTGTACGCCCGCCTCGACGTGACGCTGCCGGGCAAAAGCCGACGCAGCTGCATCGCGGCCTTTACCACCGTCGCATGTCCGGGTTTCCTGCAAGACTGACTTGCCTGTCGGGCCTTGGCCCTTTATCCCCGTTTCGATCACAGGAGGTCCCAATGGCGAACGATCTTTTCAACTCCTTCATGAACGGCCCCGATGAAAAGGGCCGGTTCGGCGATTTCGGCGGGCGGTTCGTGTCCGAAACCTTGATGCCGCTGATCCTTTCCTTGGAAGAGGAATACGAACGCGCCAAGACTGATGACGTTTTTTGGGCCGAGATGGACGATCTCTGGACCCACTATGTGGGCCGCCCCTCGCCGTTGTATTTCGCCGAAGGGCTGACGCGCCACCTGGGCGGGGCCAAGATTTATCTCAAGCGGGACGAGCTGAACCACACCGGCGCGCACAAGATCAACAACGTGCTGGGTCAGATCCTGTTGGCCCGTCGCATGGGAAAGACGCGGATCATCGCCGAAACCGGGGCAGGCCAGCACGGTGTTGCCACGGCCACGGTGTGCGCCAAGTTCGGTCTGAAATGCGTGGTTTACATGGGTGCCCATGACGTCGAACGTCAGGCGCCAAACGTGTTCCGCATGCAGTTGTTGGGGGCCGAAGTTATTCCCGTAACCTCAGGCCGTGGCACGCTGAAAGACGCGATGAACGACGCGTTGCGCGACTGGGTTACGAACGTGAACGACACGTTTTATTGCATCGGTACGGTGGCAGGGCCGCACCCGTATCCGGCCATGGTGCGCGATTTTCAGTCGATTATCGGCAAAGAAGCCAAGGCACAAATGCTGGCCGCCGAAGACCGCCTGCCTGATACGTTGATCGCCGCCATCGGTGGTGGATCGAACGCTATGGGTCTGTTTTTTCCGTTCCTGGACGACGAAAACGTGCGCATCATTGGTGTCGAGGCCGGCGGCAAGGGCGTCGACATGAAGATGGAACACTGTGCGTCTTTGACCGGTGGTCGCCCTGGCGTGTTGCACGGCAACCGCACCTATTTGTTGCAGGATGATGACGGCCAGATCCTGGAAGGTCATTCGATTTCCGCCGGGCTGGATTATCCGGGCATCGGGCCGGAACACAGCTGGCTGCACGAAATCGGCCGCGCCGAATATGTCGCGATCACCGATGTCGAAGCGCTGGAGGCGTTCCAGCTGAGCTGCACCACCGAAGGCATCATTCCGGCATTGGAACCCAGCCACGCCTTGGCCCATGTGATGAAGATCGCACCGGATCTGCCCGCCGACCACATCATCTGCATGAACATGTGCGGGCGCGGCGACAAGGACATCTTTACGGTCGCCAA
>DFBF01000199.1:0-323 GCA_002367285.1 Rhodobacteraceae bacterium UBA3087
ACACGCTGCTGCATGCCAACGCCCAAATCTTCGATCAGACTGTCGGGGTCGACGTGTAATTCGTATTCGTCTGCCAGTTCTTTCAACAGCTTGCGGGCTTTTGACAGCGAGGGCATCAGCATCTCGCCCTCTTCCGCACCCAGCACCACGTTTTCCAGAACTGTGAAGTTTTCGACCAGTTTAAAGTGCTGGAACACCATCCCGATGCCGGCGGAAATGGCGGCCTGACTGTCGGGGATCTGGGTTTCACGGCCATTGATGTGGATCGTGCCCGCATCAGCCTTGTAAAACCCATAAAGGATGGACATCAGCGTGGACTTTCC
>DFBF01000199.1:475-4165 GCA_002367285.1 Rhodobacteraceae bacterium UBA3087
CTATCGCGTTGCTCTCCAATGGCGGGGGCAACCGTCTCCGGTTGCCCCTGTTGATTTTCGGTGGTCATCAACCTGCCCTTACTGAACCGGGCAGTTGTCGTCGGACATATAGTCGTGGACCACGATATCGCCAGCGATGATCCCGGCAGCTGCGGCTTCGACCGCGGCCTTCATTTCATCGGTCACCAGGGCGGCGTTGTATTCGTCCATGGCGTAGCCCACGCCACCAGCGGCCAGGTTCATGACCTTCAGACCGGCTTCCATCCCGGTGCCAGCCGAGAAGGCTTCGTAAACCGCATTGTCAACGCGTTTGGTCATCGAGGTCAGGACCGATCCGGGGTGCATGTGGTTCTGGTTGCTGTCCACACCGATGCCCAGGATACCCAGGTCGGCAGCGGCTTGCAGAACACCGATGCCGGTGCCGCCAGCGGCGTGATAGACAACATCAGCGCCCTGCGATTGTTGGGCTTTGACCAGCTCGGCACCCTTCACCTGGTCGTTCCAGGCGGCAGGGGTGGTGCCGGTCATGTTCTGGATGACAGTGGCGTCGGGGTTCGACGCTTTCACGCCCTGCACATAGCCACAGGCAAAGCGGCGGATCAGCGGAATGTCCATGCCACCGACAAAGCCGACGGTGCCGGTTTTCGACGCCATCGCGGCCATGATGCCAACCAGATACGAGCCCTCGTGTTCCGTGAACACGATCGAGGACACGTTCGGCGCATCAACAACCATGTCGACGATGCCGAACTTGGTATCCGGGTAATCCGGTGCAACCTGTTCAAGCGTGGATGCAAAGGCGAAACCGGTCATGATGATCGGATTGGAGCCTGCTTCGGCCAGGCGACGCAACGCCTGCTCACGCTGGGCTTCGTTCTGCAATTCAAATTCCTGGAACGCATTGCCCGTTTCTTCAGCCCAACGCTGCGCACCGCCAAAGGCCGCTTCGTTGAAGGATTTGTCGAACTTACCGCCCAGATCGAAAATGATCGCCGGATCGGCCAGCGCGGCGCCTGCGCTCAGCGCCAGCGTCGCGGCAGCGCTGAAGAATTTGGTCATGAGGGTCATATGTCGTCTCCCAAAGGTGTTTTACTTGGGTACAGGCAGGTGCCTGCGATTCCCATTCTGCGAGCAGATCGCTGCTTAGGATCATCCGCAATTTCGGACGTAGGGCAAGGGCATGGTCAAGTTAAGTTTTTACCACGGGGTCAAAAGTTATGGGATTTCAGCGTGCAGCGGCACCTAAGGCGGGAACTTGCCGTTAGGTCAGGGCCTTGTGCAGGATGATCGCATCAACCGCCGGGGTGTTTTCGCGTGGATAATATCCACGCCGCCGCCCGGATTTGCTGTATTCGGCTGACCTGTACAGACCCAGCGCGGCGGTGTTATCGGCGGCGACCTCCAGGTGGGCCACCAGCGCGCCGCGCTGTTTTGCCTCGGTCTCGAACAGGGCCAGGGCGGCGCGAGCGGCGCCCATGCGGCGGGCTGTGGGGGCGGTGGCGATGGTCAACAGCTCGACCTCATCCACAACGACCCGGCCCAGGGCAAAACACTGGCCTTGCGCCACGACAAACACGTGCGGCGAGGACAGCAGGCTTTCGAATTCTGCCGCCGACCAAGGGCGTTGGGTGCGAAAGGCGCTTGCGTGGATCCGGGCAAGGTCCGCAGGGGTCACGGCAAGATCACCGGCGCCGGATCACGCGGCGGGGCGGCGTCGGCGGCACGAATATACAAGGGCGCGGGACGGGGGATGTCGTGACCCTGCGCCAGTCGGGCGGCGGCGATGCGCGCGATTGCGGGGGCAACCGGCACATTGCTGTCGGGCCCAACGCTGGGGGACAGCGCGGCGGCCCCGGGGCCGGACATCAGCGTGGGCGCCCCATCGGTGCCCAGCCGTTGCGCATAGATCATGTCGCGGCGCGCGTCGATCAGGGACCAGACCGGGCGCGGTACGTCGATTGCCTGGGCCTCCAGCGTCGACACGCCAACCGCAGGCACGCCCAGCGACAGGGACAGCCCACGTGCAGCGGCGACCGAAATGCGGATGCCGGTGAAATTGCCGGGCCCGACACCGACGCCAATGGCGTCTAGGTCGGACCAGTTGACGCCGCCTTCGGCCAGAACCTCTTTGAGCAGGACGAACAAGCGTTCCGCCTGGCCCTTGGCCATGTTGTCCTGTCGCGCCACGATGATGTCGTCCCCCGACAGCAAAGCGGCCGCGCAATGCGCGGCCGATGTGTCGAATGCCAAGATCACAGGGGTCATACCGGGGCCACCCAGGGATCAGGCCGCAACCGGGCGCACCTCGATGACCTCGGGGATATAATGCTTCAACAGGTTTTCGATCCCCATCTTCAAGGTCAGGGTCGACGACGGGCAACCGGCACAGGCGCCCTGCATGTGCAGGTAGACAATGCCGCGATCAAAGCCGTGAAAGGTGATGTCACCACCATCCTGTGCCACAGCCGGGCGCACGCGGGTGTCCAGCAGTTCTTTGATCTGGTCGACGATTTCGCCGTCCTCACCGGTGTGTTCGGCATGGGCCGCCGCGGCGGCACCTTCCATCACGGCGGCACCGGATTGGTAATGTTCCATGATCGCGCCCAGGATCGCGGGTTTGATGTGGTCCCAATCGACGTTTTCCGCCTTGGTCACCGTCACGAAATCGGTGCCAAAAAACACGCCCGCCACGCCTTCAACGCCAAAGATACGTTGGGCCAGAGGGGATTTTCCTGCGGCATCGACGGTCGGGAAATCGGCAGTGCCAGCGTCCAGCACGGGCTGACCCGGCAGAAACTTCAACGTCGCGGGGTTCGGAGTGGATTCGGTTTGAATGAACATCTGTGGCGCACCTTTTCTGTCGGGTATTCATATGCGCTCGCATAGGCTCCAAGTCAAGGTAACCACAGCTGCAGATTGCCGCAGCCCCCCCTATACAAAGGGTGTGGAACCCTATAGACGCGCCCGATTGCCCCCTTTTCGAAAGCCGCCCCAATGAAACAAGCCCTGTCCGACGCGCTGAAAAAGCAAGGATACGACACCCTGACACAGGTTCAGGAGGCCGTGACCGCCCCTGAGCTGGCCGATGCCGACCTGTTGGTGTCTGCCCAGACCGGATCGGGCAAAACCGTGGGCTTTGGCCTGGCGATCGCATCGACCCTGTTGGGCGAGGACGAGAAATTCGGCATCGCCGGGGCACCCTTGGGCCTGGTTATTGCGCCCACGCGCGAACTGGCCATGCAGGTGCGCCGCGAGCTGACTTGGTTGTATAGCGAAGCAGGCGCCTATCTGGCGTCTTGTGTCGGCGGCATGGATTCACGTGACGAACGCCGGGCACTGGCGCGGGGCACACATATTGTCGTGGCCACGCCGGGCCGTCTGCGCGACCACATCATGCGCGGGGCGATTGACCTCAGCCAGTTGCGCGCCGTGGTGCTGGACGAAGCCGACGAAATGCTGGACCTGGGCTTTCGCGAAGATCTGGAGTTCATTCTGGGCGAAGCGCCCGAAGATCGCCGCACATTGCTGTTTTCCGCCACCGTTCCGGCGGCGATCGCCAAGCTGGCCAAAGGCTATCAGCGCAACAGCGTCCGCGTGACGACGGTGTCCGAGGCAACCCAGCACAGCGACATCGAATACAAAGCCATGAGCGTCAGCCCGCGCGATGGCGAAAATGCCATCATCAACGTG
>DFBF01000199.1:4236-8698 GCA_002367285.1 Rhodobacteraceae bacterium UBA3087
GCGCTGCAAGCCATGCGCGATGGTCGGGCGCAGATCTGCGTAGCCACGGATGTGGCCGCACGCGGCATCGACCTGCCGAAACTGGATCTGGTGGTGCATGCGGAATTGCCGTCAAACCACGAGACCCTGCTGCACCGCTCGGGCCGCACAGGCCGCGCCGGTCGCAAAGGCGTGTCCGTGCTGATCGTACCGCCGGCGGCCTTTAACAAAGCCAAGCGCATCCTGAAGTTTGCCAAGGTCGAAGCCGAATGGGGCACCGCCCCCTCTGCCGAAGCCGTTCTGGAACGCGACGCCACCCGCATGCTGGCCGATCCCGCCTGGGTCGAACCCGTCAGCGAAGGCGAGGCCGCACCGGTCGCGTCCTTGTTGGAGCAGTTCCAGCCCGAACAGATCGCCGCCGCTTTCTTGCGCCTGTACCGCGCGCAGCACAGCGCACCCGAAGAATTGGGCGCAGTGAACGCAAAACCCGAACCGCGCCGCGAATTCGGGCCCAGCGTCTGGTTCTCGGTCTCAGGTGGCCGCGCGGCGAACGCCGAAGTGCGCCGTCTGCTGCCCATGCTGTGCAAGGCTGGCAACATCACCAAAGACGAAATCGGCGCGATCCGCATTCAGCAGACCGAGACCTATATCGAGCTGGCCGAACGCGCGCTTGATGGGTTCATGAAGGCGCTGAACGGCCGGATGGAAGTCGAAGAAGGCGCGGTTCTGACCCGGCTGAACAAACCACCGGTCATCTCCGGTGGTAAGCCCGGCGGCAAACCGCCCTATAAGGGCAAGCCCGGTGGTAAACCCGGTGGCAAGCCGTCTTATGGTGACAAGCCGCGGTATGACAAGCCGCGTGATGATAAACCCCGGGGCGACAAGCCCAAGTGGGACGACAAACCGCGCGGCGACAAGCCCGCCTATAAGGGCAAGCCGTCGACCCCGCCGGTCGACTATGACGATGCCCCCGCGCCGCGTCACAAGAAACCCAAGGGTGCGCCCAAAGGCGGTGCCAAACCCTATGCGCCGCGCGAGGATCGTCACGAAGGTGCCGTGTCCGAACGCAAGCCGCGCCACAAAGCGGCCGGGAAGCCAGCAGGGAAACCTGCCGGAAAACCGGGCGGTGCTCCGGCAGGGATGGCGCCTGCCAAAGGCAAACCGTCGTCGAAAAAGAACCGGGCCCGTGATGCCGCCAAGAAGGCCCTGGCCAAGGGCATGAAGGGCGGAAACGCCACGCCGAAGCGGCCGAAATAAGCCGTCAAACGGTTGTGAAATCAAAAAGGGCTGCCGATTGGGCAGCCCTTTGTCGTTTAAAACGGGGTGCGCTTAGGGATACCAGCGCAGATCCTGCCCCTCGGGCCAATCCATCTTGATTGTGATCTCCACGGTCTGGGTCGCGCCCGGGGCCAGTGACATGTCCCAGCTGGACACGCCGCGTTTGTCGTCAATATCTGTCGCGTCCGGTTTCGGCGTGACCGACAGGGCGATGCGCAGGTCTTCTTGTTCGGAATAGGTCAGCGGATAAAAGGCGGTTAGGTCCTGCGCCTCACCGGTCAGGTTTTCGACCGAGAAACTGATCTGTTGTTCGCGCGTGTTCGAGCGGCTCAGGATGCCCGTATCGCCGGTTTCATTGCGCGCAATCGCGTGGTTCAAGCGCAGCCCTTCGATAGGCCCCATCGGCAGGGTCGCCTCGGCCCCAGCGGGGACCAAGGGGAATTCGGTCTCTCCCATGAAATGCCCCTGACGGAAGACTTGCGCGCTGCCAGGCAACAGGGGCTCGCCGGTTTCGTTGGTGAACAGTGTCATCAGGAAGGCGGTGTCATCGTGGCGCGGGCTGGCGTGGATTTCAGTCGTGGCTGCAATGGTCAGCGTGTCGAGTGTCAGCAGGACCTCTTCTCCATCGGTCAGGGACACTGGACGCGGATAGGCATAGGTTACGGCGACGCCGTCAACCTGCGTCATAGCGCGGATCATGGGCGCGGAATCGGCGATGATCATCGGCTCTTCCTCGACCATCATTTCCAACTGAGGTGCCGCAGATCGCACCATGGGGGTCGGTTGTGGCAGATAAATCGAGGCCTGATTGGGCCCCGTGTCGCTTGGCGCCAACTGCCCGTCAGGAGAGACCGAGGACAGGGTCAGCATCACGTCGTGCCAAGGTGTGTCACTTTTCAGCCCAATCATGGCCTTGCGATCCAGCGACAGGGTCCCATCCGCCGCAAGTCGCAGGTCATAGACCGGGGCCCAGGCGGCATAAGCCGTGCCTTCGACCGTCAACTGCGCCGTCATCGCGTGATCCACGACCAGATCCAGGGTCATCAGGTCCATTTCGGCCTTCGGCGGGTTGAGCTGTGCAAGCCGCGCGCGCGCTGTCGCAAGGTTCTGTTGCAGATCCGCCAGCGTTTCGGTTTCCGCCCGCAGCCCTTGCTGCGCCACCGCGATGGCTGCCAGAGCTGTGGCCGTCTGGTCATGCACATGCTGGGCCAGGGCCGCTAGATCATCAGGTGTCGCGCCGTCCTTGGGTGGACGGATGGCGGACACAAAGCTCTGCTGAATATCGAGTGCGGTGAGTTGGCTGGCGATACCCGACACACGGTCCTGTTGGGCGGTCACCTGGTCTTCCAGCGCCTCAACCGCGTCGCGCGCGGCGATCAACGCCGGGGTAAAGAAGTTTTCGGGATCCACGGGCGCATCATACTGCTGACCGATGGTCCCCACGGTCACGCCAGCCGGACCTGTGACCGTCGGCACCCCGTCTTCGCCGATTACCGGGACGAACAGGCGATGTTCCCCGGCCGGCAGATCGACGGAGATCGTATGTGTGGTCAAAGCACCGTCAGGATAGATCGTGGCGGCGGTGACGGGGGCGGGGGCGTAGAAATCAGCGGCCAGCGTTGGGCCAGCAAGGGCGACAAGGGCGGTGGTCAGAAGGATGCGGTTCATGGAAAACTCCGAGGCTTTTGAAATGCTTGGGATCAGTGGAGCATGAATTTGCAGGGTGGGGAAGGGGCGCGGTGACGCGGTGGCGGAAAACCCCACCCGCCCGGCACGTCGCCCACCCTATGCCACGTCGCGCTGGCCGCACAGTGGCGGTCCCCCACCCCGCCGTGCCGGGCAGGTCATATGATGGGGTCTGAAGCCAGGGCCAGGCTGCGCAATATGTCAATCTTCTGTTGACGGGCCTGGGTCAGGGGCGTGAGCCCCGACATGTTGCGCCAGTCCACCAGCGCTTGCATCCGTTGAAAAAACAGGCGGACTTGCGGGGCGATCTCCTGACTATTACAGCCCTTGGAAAAGGCTTGAAACACGGTGGTGAAGGCATCCGGGGGTGCAGGGTTCCCGTTCCAGCGGGTCAAAGCATCCATAGCAAAGGAAACCATGTCACGCATCGCTTCGTCCTCTTGGTGATTACCAAAGTCGATGCCGAACAGAATTCCGTCGCGGTTCAGGATCAGATTGCCCAGATGGAAATCGCGGTGCGTGATGGCCCGCCGGGTCGGTTTTCCGTCTGCCTGTGCCGCCAGCGTTGTCAGGCTGTCTGTAAGGGCCTGATACTGGGCGTCATCTGCCAAGCTCGCGCAGTTGGTTTTCTTGAACCAGTTCAATAGAGGGGCGGGGTCAAAGGCGCTTATCCGCGCAGAAGGGGCGTGGAATTGGGCCAGCCACTCGCCCGATTTGCGAAACAGCCGGCGGTTTTCGGCAATCGTCTTTCGCTTGCTCCAGACTTGGCGCAGGTCTCGCCCTTTTGCATCTTCCATGACAAACACGTTGTTGCGGTGATCGAAATGAAGCGGGTTTGGAAGGCGTAGCCGCTCCGTTTGGAAATATGCGGCCATTTCGGTTTGACGGTTGAACTGTTGGTGTAACCGATCAACGGCGGCATCATCGCGCGCACCTGTTTTACAGATCACTGAAAACCCGGCTTTGTCGTGGGCGCACAGCACCCAGTTCAAATCTTCGAGGCGGGGTGGTTTAAGACTGCCCAGTGTAAAGCGGCGATGCGGATAGAGCTGTGTCAACGCATTGAGCACATTTTGCGTGGCTACGCCCGGGCCGATCTTTAGAGCCATGCTGGACTACTCTGGTGAATACAATCACCTTTCATGATATCACGGTTGGTGCAAAACAAAACCCCGCCGAGTACGGCGGGGTTTCATGGTCAGGCATGGCTGGGTCAGCCCTTTTTCAGAACCTCACGGCCCAGCAGTTCGGCGATTTGCACCGCGTTCAGGGCGGCGCCTTTGCGCAGGTTGTCTGAAACGCACCACAGGTTCAGGCCGTTTTCGATCGTCACGTCCTGGCGGATGCGCGACACGAAGGTGGCGAAATCGCCGACGCATTCGACCGGGGTGACGTATCCGCCATCTTCGCGCTTATCGACCACCAGGATGCCAGGCGAGGTCCGCAGGATGTCACGCGCTTCATCTTCGTCCAGGAAATCCTCGGTTTCGATGTTGATCGATTCCGAATGGCCGACGAA
>DFBF01000244.1:0-5379 GCA_002367285.1 Rhodobacteraceae bacterium UBA3087
CAGCCAGGGGGCGGTCGCACGGGCGACGCCGCCGACCAGATAGATGCCGCCAAAGGGCAGATGGATCAGGGCCAGGTTGCCAGCCACGGTGCCCAGCGTGCGGATGAAAAACCGCAGGGTTTCATGGGCCAGCGCATCGCCTGCGTCCGCCGCAGCCATGATGTCGGCGGCGCTTTTCTTTCGCGGGGTGCCCGCGCGGGTGGACAGCCACAGGTGAACCCGTTCCAGGCCCCGGCCCGACAGCACGTCTTCGATGGCCGGGAACCCATGCGCGGTTTCGACGAATTGCAGCAGGGCCAATTCGTCCGCAGTGCGGATCGGCACATTTGCATGGCCTGCTTCGGCAGGGGGCACAAGGCGCCCGGCGTTGGTCTGATAGACCGGGGCGCAGTTGAAGCCGGTGCCGATGCCAATGACCAGCATGGCAGCATCGGCGGCGGCGGGCTGGCCCGAAATCACGGTGCGCAGACTGTCACCGTTGAGGTGGCCCAGCGCGTGGCCCTGCGCTTGCAGATCATTCAGGATGGCCACGGTTTCGGCCTTGGCGGCGCGCGCCAGGGTTTCGGGGGTGATGCGCCAGTTCAGATTGGTCAGCTCGGCGACCCCATCGCGCACGGGGCCCGCAGCGGCGACACAGGCACCGGCGCAGTCGGGGTTGCCTTCCTGATCCAGATACTCGTGCAGCACGGTTTCCAGCCCCGGATAGTCGCGGTTGCGAAAGCGGCGGATCGTGTCGGGCAGCAAGTCACCGCCGCGTGCCAGCGCCACGCGGGTGTTGGTGCCGCCAATATCAGCCAGCAGGGAATAAGTGTTTGCAGGGGGCTGTGTCATGTGTCCGTTAGCGCTACCTTCAGCGCTTCATAGGATGCCTTGGGGGTGCGCTGCAAGGTGTCAAAGTCAACATGCACCAAACCAAAGCGTTTGTCATAGCCCAGGGCCCATTCGTAATTGTCCATCAGCGACCAGATGAAATAGCCTTTGACGGGCACGCCTTCGGCCATGGCCTGACGCAGGCTGGCGATATGGGCGTTCAGATAGTCGATCCTGGCCTGATCAGGCACGCCGGGCCGATCCGCGTTCGCCATGCCGTTTTCGGTGACATAAAGCGGCAGGTCGCCGGTATAGTCGCGCGCGGTGCGGGTCAGGAAATGATGCAAGCCGTCTGGATAGATCTCCCAACCCATTTCGGTCTTGGGCAGGGGGCCGGGGCAGTCGCGCAGCGCAGGCCAGGGCGTGTCGGCGGGGCCGATGATCTTGCGGGTGTAATAATTCAAACCGCACCAATCGACCGGCTGGCGGATGGTGGGGAAATCGTCCTGCCACTTGTCTGGCAGATGTGGCTCGAGCCCCGCCAGCACTTCGTCTGGATAGGCCCCGTGAAAGAGGCCGCCCAGGAAGAACCGGTTATAGATCGCGTCATAGGTGGCGGTGGCGCGGGCGGCCTCGGGGCTGTCATCGACGGGCTGGGCATATTCGAAATTGCACACAGCACCCAGATTGCCCATGCCTTGGTCGCGCATCACTTCGATCGCGCGCCCGTGGGCCAGCAACACATGGTGCATGGCGCGTGCGGTGGCGCGGATGTCGCGCAGACCCGGCGCGTGGTGGCCTTCGAAATGAGACGCCCAGCTGACACACCAGGGTTCGTTGATGGGGGCGGCCGACCAGACCCGTTCACCGATCCGCTCCGTGATTATGCGGGTATAGTCGGCAAACCAATTGGCAATATCGCGGTTGCGCCAGCCGCCCAGATCGGCCAGCGCACTGGGCAGTTCCCAGTGATACAACGTCAGCGCCGGTTTCACGCCGCGTTCCAGCAGCCCGTCAACCAGACGGTCATAGAAATCCAGCCCCTGTGGGTTTGGCGTGCCGCGCCCCTCGGGCAGCACCCGCGCCCAGCTGGTGGAAAAACGATAGACGTCAAAACCCGCATTCGCGATCAGATCCAGGTCCTCGTCCATCCGGTGGTAATGGTCGCAGGCCACCTGGCCGTGGGCGGCGTTCACGACGTTGCCGGGTGTGGCGGCAAAACTGTCCCAATGGGTTGGGCCCGCGCCACCAAAGCCGTGTCCTTCGATCTGATAGGCCGAGGTCGCCACCCCAAACAGGAAGTCGTCGGGGAAATCTGCGCGGGTGAAATCCATCACGACCGTCCTCGCACAGGCGTGGGGGCAGGGCCGGTGGATTGTCCCAAGGTCAATTCGGCTTCCAGCAAGACCTGACGTGGCCCCGTGCCGCCACGGATTATGTCCAACAGCACCTCGGCGGCGCGCCGCCCGGCCTGGCGCACGGAGCTGCGGGTTGCGGTATACAACGCAACCTCGGCGCCATTTCTGAAATAGCTGAGCTCATCGTCATGGGTGATCACCGAAATGTCGCGCCCCAGCGTCAGGCGGCGTTCTTCTGCCGCGCGGCGCACGCCGATTGTCGTGATCATCGAGGACACAAGAAACGCCGTCGGCGGGTCTGGCCGGGCCAGCAGGCTGCGTGCGGCCTCAAACCCATAGGTTTCGGTCATTTCACCAGACAGCATCAGCGTCGGGTCCGGGGTCAGGCCCCGGTCCGCATGGGCGGCGTCAAAGCCGCACTGGCGGCGAATGGCAAAATCCATGTGGGCCAGCCCGTTGATCAGCGCAATGCGACGGTGGCCCAGGTCCAACAGGAACCTGGTGGCCCGCTCAAAGGCCTGGGTGTTGTTCACATCCACCCAGGCATAATCTTCGGTCGAGTCCGAGCTGCGCCCATGCACGACAAAAGGCAGGCCGATCTGGTTCAACAGAGGGATGCGCGGATCGCCCCGGCGCGGGCCGTGCAGGATGATGCCATCGACATTTCTTTTGGCCTTGAAGGCGCGATAGGCCGCTTCCTCTTGATCATCGGTGACGACCGACAGCAACATGTCATGACCATTCTTCGAATAAATCTCCCCGGCCCCGGCAACAAAGTCGGCAAACACCGGGTTCACCATCTCGTGCTTTGCGCTGACGGGAATCACATGGCCAATGGCCTGCGTGCGCCCGGTTGCCAGACTGCGCGCGCGCATGTTCGGGGCATAGCCATGGACCTGCGCGGCGGCCTGTATGCGGATGCGCGTGGCTTCGCTGACTTCGGGATAGCCGTTCAAGGCCCGGCTGACCGTTGTTTGCGACAGGCTCAGAAGTTCCGACAGTTGTTTCAGGTTCATGGCGGGCTTTTCAAAGCGGTTTGGGTGCACCTGACCCTAACGCCCGCATGTCGCGGCGTCAAAAGGAGTTTGTTGGGTCGGCGTTGCAAACATGGGCGTTGGCCAGACCTGGCGCACCTTAAGCGAGATCATTGACAGGTCCGGGAAACTGCGCGATGTTTTTGCTATTCAAAGCGCTTTGAGGCGGCTTGCCGACCTTGAAGTGTGGATTGTTTTGCGCGTCAGTTCCGGCGCCTTTCTGGGAGGATATCATGAAACACGTTCTTTATGCTGGCGTCGCCGCTCTGGCCTTGTCGACCGGGATGGCTGCAGCAGACGGTCATCTGAAATTCGCCCCCGGTGAAGGCGATTTTACCTGGTCCAGCTTTGAGGCCTTGAAGGCGATGGATTTGGCCGGTGAAACCATCACCGTGCTGGGTCCTTGGCTTGGGCCGGACAAAGATCTGGTTGAAACCGTCATCGCCTATTTCGAAGCCGCGACCGGCGCGACCGTGGACTATTCGGGTTCGGACAGCTTTGAGCAGCAGATCGTGATCGATGCCGAAGCGGGCTCCCCCCCCAATATCGCAATTTTCCCGCAGCCGGGCCTGGCCGCTGACATGGCGGCCAAGGGGTTCTTGACGCCGCTGTCCGCCGGAACCGCCGACTGGACCCGCGAGAACTATGCCGCAGGGCAGTCCTGGGTCGATCTGGGCACCTATGCGGGCAAAGACGGCAGCGACGCGATGTACGGCTTTTTCTATAAGGTCGATGTAAAATCGCTGGTCTGGTACGTGCCGGAAAACTTCGAAGACGCAGGCTATGACGTGCCCGAAACCATGGAAGATCTGAAAGCGCTGAGCGACCAGATCGTCGCCGATGGCGGCACGCCTTGGTGCATTGGTCTGGGATCTGGCGGCGCGACAGGCTGGCCGGCAACCGACTGGGTCGAAGACATGATGCTGCGCACGCAGACGCCTGCGGATTATGACGCCTGGGTCAGCAATGAGCTGCCGTTCAACGACCCGAAAGTCGTGGCGGCCATCGAAGAATTCGGAGCCTTCGCGCGCAATGACGCCTATGTGGCCGGGGGCGCCGGGGCCGTCGCCACAACTGATTTTCGCGACAGCCCGCAGGGCCTGTTTGCCTCGCCGCCACAGTGTTACATGCACCGTCAGGCCAGCTTCATCCCGTCCTTCTTCCCCGAAGGCACGGATGTGGGCGTGGACGCCGATTTCTTCTACTTCCCGGCCTATGCGGGCAAGGATCTGGGCCAACCGGTTCTGGGCGCGGGCACCGTCTTTGGTGTGACCAAAGATTCCAAAGGCGCACAGGCCTTCATGGAATTCCTGAAAACCCCCATCGCGCATGAAATCTGGATGGCGCAGACCGGGTTTCTGACGCCGCACAAGGGCGTGAACACAGCCGTGTTTACCGACCCGACCGTTGCCAAGATGAACGACATCCTGCTGAACGCAGATACGTTCCGCTTTGACGGCTCTGACCTGATGCCCGGCGCGATTGGCGCTGGTGTGTTCTGGACCGGCATGGTCGATTATGCCGGTGGCAAGGACGCCACCGACGTCGCCAATTCGATCCAGGACACCTGGGACTCGATCAAGTAATCAGAGCATTGCCCCCAGCCCGGCGGCACATTCGCCGGGCTGGACCCGCTTTTCACACATCGTAAAACGCGACAGGCTGCGTGTCGGCGCAAGAGGGTGCAAGTGGGCGCAAATGGGCGACGGGGAGGTCACCATGGATCAACTGCTTATGGCCGTATCGACGATTGTCATCGGCGTGTTTGGCTGCGTTGCCTATTTCTTCTTTTCCAACATCGCGCTGGACCGCATCTTTCCGCCCACAGGCGACCATGCGGGGCGCAATATCAATCGGGCGACGGCGATCCGGCCTTGGTTGTTTCTCTTTCCGGCGCTGGCGATCCTGGGGCTGTATCTGGTCTATCCGGTGATCTCGACCGCCTGGTTGTCGCTGAACAGCGCCGGCGGCGACGAATTTGTCGGACTGGCGAATTACACCTGGCTGGCACAGGATGCCAAGTTCCAGGAAAGCCTGGTGAACAACATGCTGTGGCTGGCGTTCGTGCCGGCGGCCTCGACGTTTTGCGGGCTTGTCGCCGCTGGCCTGACCGATCGCATCAAATGGGGCGCGACGGCGCAAAGCCTTATTTTCATGCCCATGGCGATCAGTTTTGT
>DFBF01000244.1:5414-6053 GCA_002367285.1 Rhodobacteraceae bacterium UBA3087
TGACTATCGCGGCGAAAATCAGGGGGACCAGATCGGGCTGTTGAATGCGCTGGTGCAATCCATCGGGTTTGACGCGCAGGCCTGGATCACCGTGCCATTCTGGAACAACTTTTTCCTGATGATCATCCTGGTCTGGATCCAGACCGGCTTTGCCATGGTGATCCTGTCCGCCGCCCTGCGCGGCATCAGCGAAGAAACCATCGAAGCCGCCTTTCTGGATGGTGCCACGCCCATGCAGGTGTTTTTCAAGATCAAGATCCCGCAGATCTGGGGCACGATTGCCGTGGTCTGGACGACGATCACCGTCACCGTGTTGAAGGTGTTCGACATCGTGTTTGCCATGACCAACGGCCAGTGGGGCACGCAGGTTCTGGCCAATCTCATGTATGACTGGATGTTTCGCGGCACGCCTGATTTCGGGCGCGGATCGGCCATCGTGATGGTGATCATGCTGCTGGTCACACCAATCATGGCCTGGAACATTTCTAACGCCCGCAAGGAGATGCGCTGATGGATATGGCAGGTTCAAAGCCCCAGCTGACCTGGGTCGTCAATATCTCGGTCGTGCTGTTGGTGGTGCTGTGGATCATTCCAACGGTTGGCTTGTTGATTTCATCCTTTCGGGATCGCGACCAGATT
>DFBF01000187.1:0-1686 GCA_002367285.1 Rhodobacteraceae bacterium UBA3087
GAAAACATCTCCAAAAATGCCTTCCGTCTGGATGGCCAGGTCCGGACGCAGGTGAACGGGTTTGCCTTCATGCTGGATGCCTCGCATTTTGGTCGCGAGCTGGAGGACGGCGAGGACTATGACGATGATGCCCCCAGCCAGGCCAGCGCTTTGGGGCTGCACGCCGGGTATATGTGGGGTGATCACTATGTTGGTGCCTTTGCTGGCCGCAATTGGTTCCAGGCGGATGACGCCGCCTCCGACAACGGCACCGTGCACGGGGACCTATATGGCATCGAAGGTCACTTCAGACTGCCAAACCAGACCACCACGTTCTTTGGTCAGATCGGCAAGGCCGAGATGATCGGCGACGGCACTGATACCGCCTTTGATGGCACTTTCGTGCGTGTGGGCATGACCCAACAGTTGAACGAAAAATTGAACCTGATGATTGATCTGGAATATGGCCGGTCGCCGGATGTGTTCGAGGACAACAACGACTGGGGTGAATATCAGGCGGTTGGCATCAAGGCCGCCTATACGTTCCGGCCGCGTTTGATTGGCGAAGCGGGTGTTGATTTCATGCACATCACCGCCAACAGCGAAGATAACGGCAAAGACTACCGGGCCTTTGTGGGCGTGCGCATCCCGTTTGGGGCTGACGGCACGGCGCGCTCGCCGCTGACCACCACGTACAAACCCGGTCTGGCGGCTGCTTGGGCGGAAACGCTGGATTAAGCCAGAGCATTCGACGGGCCGCTTACGTCACGCAACGATCCGGGGCGCCTTCGGGCGCCCTTGGTGTGTCATTGGTGCTGTTGCGCCTTTTCGATCAGGGCGGCGACACTGGGCCCCTCGGGCAGGTCCGTCATTTGGATGGGAAAATGGCCGCGTCCCTTGTGGGGGTACAGCGTCAGGCCGTTGGCCTCTTGTGCGACCCGATCCAGATCTGCCAGCGGGATCAAAAGGCTGCCGACCAGAACCTCCTCCATCCCGGCCATGCGCGCAGCGGGGCCTGTGGGGGCGGACCAGACGCCGACGCGTTGGTCTGTCAGCAGGTAAATGTCGCGTTCACGGTTGCGCCGGGCAATGCCCTGGCTGACCAGCATCACAGGCACGATCAGGATCGGCACCAGCAACGGTCCGCTGCCCAGCCCCATCACCCGCATCACCGTGATGATGATCAACGCCACGCCGGCCCCGACTGCAATGCGCCACACCTGGCGGCGGATCAGGGACGGGATGTCGACGCGGCCTTGCCACAGCAAGGTTTCTCCCTCGGCCAGGAAACTGTCAGGCAGGTTGGTCATTGGGGATCAAGGCCTCGATTTTGGTGCGGATGTCCGCAGGGTTTTCCGTGTTACCCAGTGTTTTCCAGTGGCCCAATCATCGCGCCCCGGCTGGTAGTACGCAAGTATAGCTGACCACCATTGGGCACAATCGCAAGCACCTTGGTCCGCGCCAGCTGTTTGCCGCGTCTTCCGGCAGGGCGACCCGGTCGATCTCCTGACCGGTCAGCAGGAGGTGACGGTGCCGCATGGATCAGACCATCACGCTTTCGGGCTCAGATGTTTCACGCAGGTTGCGCGCCAGCAGGTCCATTGCGGCCATGCGCACCGCGACGCCCATTTCGACCTGTTCCTGGATCACCGACCGGTTGATGTCATCGGCAATCGTACCGTCGATTTCCACGCCGCGGTTCATCGG
>DFBF01000187.1:1697-2249 GCA_002367285.1 Rhodobacteraceae bacterium UBA3087
CATCGGGCCGGGGTGCATGACGATCGCGTCGTCTTTGGCGTGGGCCAGTTTCGCGGCGTCCAGCCCATAGCGGTGGTAATATTCGCGCTCTGACGGGATGAAGCCACCGTCCATCCGTTCGCGTTGCAGGCGCAGCATCATGACGACGTCGGCACCTTTCAGACCCTCTTCCATGTTGTCATAGACCTCGACCCCGAATTGGTCGATCTGGGCGGGCATCAGCGTTGGCGGCCCAACCAGGCGCACGCGGTTTTCCATCTTGCCCAACAGGATCAGGTTCGACCGCGCCACACGTGAATGCGCGATGTCGCCGCAGATGGCGATGGTCAGGCGATGCAGACGGCCCTTTTCGCGCCGGATTGTCAGCGCGTCCAACAGGGCCTGTGTCGGGTGTTCATGCTTGCCGTCGCCCGCGTTCAGCACGGCACAATTCACTTTTTCCGCCAACAGGTTCACCGCGCCCGAATGCGGGTGGCGCACGACCAACAGGTCGGGGTGCATGGCGTTCAGCGTCAGCGCCGTATCAATCAGCGTTTCGCCCTTTTTGATCGA
>DFBF01000187.1:2278-11770 GCA_002367285.1 Rhodobacteraceae bacterium UBA3087
TCAAACGACGCCTGCGTGCGGGTAGAATTTTCAAAGAACATGTTGATCTGGGTCAGGCCCTTGAGAACCTTCGACCGTTTCACCCGCTGCCGGTTCAGATCGACATAACGATCCGCCAGGTCCAGCACGGTGGTAATTTCGCTGGGGTGCAGGGGTTCGATCCCCAGAAGATGGCGTTGGCGAAATGTCATGTGGGCCCCCTGTCCGGTGTCGCCGCTGGTATATTGCGCGGGGTCCGCTTCGTCCATCCCCTGAACCGGTTGGTCCTGAACTGGCTGGCCCTGATTGCTACCGCTGGTCTGGCGGGATAGCTTGCGAATATGGAATCGGCACAAGACAGCACAGTGGACTGGCATACGACACGCGCTCTTTTAGAGTGGCAGGTGGAAATGGGCGTGACCGAGGCAATCGGCGACGCGCCCGTCAACCGCTATGAGCTGGAAGAAGCCGCGCCCAAACCGAAAGCCGCGCAACCTTCGGCCCTGCCCAAAAAATCCGCGCCACCACCCCGGCCCGTTGAGCGACGCATCGACTATGTCGCCATGGCCAAACAGATGGCGGCTGGCGCACAGGATCTGGACGGGCTGCGCGCCGCGATGGGGGCGTTTGAGGGCTGTGAGCTGAAAAAAGGTGCGCGCAATCTGGTGTTTGCCGATGGCAACCCGGCGGCGCGTATGATGATCATCGGCGAAGCCCCCGGGCGCGACGAGGATCGCGAGGGCAAACCGTTCGTGGGTCGCGCCGGGCAATTGCTGGACAAGATGTTTGACGCCATCGGCATGGGGCGCACGGCCCCTCTGTCCAAGGATGCGGTGTATATCACCAATGTGCTGCCTTGGCGCCCACCGCAGGACCGTGACCCGAAGCCGGACGAAGTCGATATGCTGATGCCGTTTGTGCAGCGCCACGTCGAACTTGTCGCGCCCGAGGTCCTGGTGTTGATGGGCAACCATGCCTGCCAGGCCGTTCTGGGCAAACGTGGCATCACCCGGCTGCGTGGCCAGTGGGGCACGGCGCTGGGCCGTCCCGCGCTTCCAATGTTCCACCCGGCCTATTTGTTGCGCACCCCAGCCGCAAAACGCGAAGCCTGGGCGGACCTGTTGGACTTGCAGGCGAAGTTGAAGGAACTGGCATGAACCGCATCAATGAGAACAAGGATTTCATCCCGGTCCGCATCGCGGTTCTGACCGTGTCGGACACGCGCGGTTTGGATCAGGACAACTCCGGTGACACGCTGGTGGGCCGGATCGAAGGCGCCGGGCACATCCTGGCCGACCGCAAGATCATCCGCGACGAACGCGACCAGATCGCCGACCAGTTGCGCGCCTGGTCGCTGGACCCCGACATTGATGTGATCATCTCGACCGGCGGCACGGGGTTGACCGGGCGCGATGTGTCGGTCGAAGCCCACCGCGACGTCTATGAAAAGGAAATTGAGGCGTTTGCCACGGTGTTCACCATCGTCAGCATGCAGAAAATCGGCACATCAGCCGTGCAAAGCCGTGCGACCGGTGGCGTTGCCAACGGCACCTATCTGTTCGCCCTGCCGGGCAGCACAGGGGCGTGCAAGGATGCCTGGGATGACATCCTGTGCCATCAGCTGGATTACCGCCACATGCCCTGCAACTTTGTCGAAATTTTCCCACGCTTGGACGAACATAAACGACGGAAATGATGGGCTGTGACGTAAACGCCTTGTGACTCATGCCCCCTTGCGGGTCCGTCCAACGCGGGGCAGGGTCATCCGAGGCTTATAACGACGAGGTTTTCATGCGTTTTCTGGGTCGCAGCCTGACGGGGCTTTTCCTGTTGGCTGCCACAATCGGCCTTCTCGCCCTGGCGGGAAGCACAGTGTATTCGGCGCTTCAGGAAAAGTGGGCGCAGGAAAGCGCGCCGCGTCCGGCCCGTGAACGGGTGTTCAGCGTGAATGTTCTGACCGTTGAGGCGGGGCCGGTCACGCCGGTGCTGGAAAGCTTTGGCGAGCTGCGGGCGCGTCGCACGTTGGAGCTGCGCGCGGCCGCTGGCGGCACGGTGGTCGAGCTGACCGAAGGGTTCGAAGAGGGCGGTACAGTGACCGCCGGGCAACTGTTGCTGCGCATTGATGCGACTGATTTTGAGGCGGCCGTGCAGATCGCCCATACGGATTTGGCCGAGGCTGAGGCGGACCTGCTGGACGCGAAAGCGGGGCAGATCCTGGCCCAGGATGATCTGGCCAATGCCCGCCACCAGGCCGACCTGCGCGCCGCCGCGCTGGCCCGGCAACGCGATCTGGTCACGCGGGGCGTAGGCACCGAAGCGGCTGTGGAAACCGCAGCCCTTGCCGCTGCGGGCGCCGATCAGGCCGTGCTCTCGCGCCGCCAATCGGTCGCCAGTGCGGGCCTGAAGGTGACAACCGCGCAGGCCACGCTGGACCGGCGCGGCGTGAACCTGGCCGAGGCCGAACGCAAGCTGGCAGACACCGAAATTCGCGCCGAATTCGCGGGCACCCTGTCTGATGTCAGCGTCGTGCGCGGTGGTCTGGTGCAGACCAACGAAAAACTGGCCTCTATCGTGGACCCATCCGAACTTGAGGTCAGCTTTCGCGTTTCAACCGCCCAATATGCGCGCCTTTTGGATGCTGACGGCGCTTTGGTCAAAGCCGGGATCAGCGCGATCCTGGACGTGGCCGGGGTTGATCTGGTCGCCACGGGCCGGATCAGCCGCGAAAGCGCTGCGGTGGGCGAAGGCCAGACCGGGCGCTTGTTGTTTGCGCGGCTGCAAGACGCACAGGGTTTTCGCCCCGGTGATTTCGTCACGGTCCGCATCGAAGAACCTGTTCTGGAGCGTGTGACGCGCCTGCCTGCCGCCGCCGTTGATGCGGCGGGAACCGTGTTGGTGCTGGGGGACGACGACCGGTTGGAACTGGCCGAGATCGACCTGTTGCGCCGTCAGGGCGATGACGTGCTTGTACGCGCGCGTGGGTTGCAGGGGCGCGAGGTCGTGGCCGAACGAAACCCTCTGCTGGGTGCAGGCATTCGCGTGAAACCGATCCGCGCCGGGGCCACGGTGCCTGAAGAACCCGAAATGATTACCCTGAGCGCGGAACGCCGCGCCGCGTTGATCCGCTATGTCGAAGGCAACCAGATGATGCCCGATGACGCCAAGGCGCGCATCCTCAAGGCGCTGGAACAGCCCGAAGTTCCGGTGCAGATGGTCGAGCGGCTGGAAGGCCGCATGGGGGGCTGATCCGTGATCAAAGCTGGTGGCATCCTGTCCTATTTCACCCGTCATGCGACGGTGGCGAACCTGTTTCTGGTGATCATGATTGCCGCCGGTCTGGTCGCCTATCCCCGTATGCGGGCACAGTTTTTTCCTGATGTAGTGATTGATGACATCTCGGTTTCTGTGGCCTGGGACGGGGCAGGGGCTGAAGATGTGGACGCTGCCATCGTGCAGGTGATGGAACCCGCTTTGCTGGCGGTCGAGGGCGTGGAAAGCAGTGCCGCACGCTCGTTCGAAGGGGCCGCAACCATCTCGCTGGAATTCGAAAGCGGCTGGGACATGGGGCGCGCGGCTGATGACGTCCAGGTCGCGGTTGACGCAATGAATGACCTGCCCGAGGACGCCGACGACCCCAAGGTCCGGCGCGGTGCCTGGCGTGACACGGTGACGGACGTGGTCATCACCGGCCCCGTTGGGGTCGACCAACTGGGCCGGTTCGCCGACGAACTGGTCGCACGCCTGTTCAATGTGGGTGTCACGCGCACCAGCATTCGCGGCGTGGTTGCACCCGAAACGGTGGTCGAGGTGGCCTCGCTGTCACTGGTGCGCCATGACGTGACCATGGCCCAGATCGCCGGCGCGATTGCCGAAGAGGCGGCGGCGGACCCGGCGGGCGATGTGTCCAGCGGCGCGGCGCGGGTGCGCACCGGTGTTGCGAAACGATCCGCCGAGGATATCGAAGGCATTGTCTTGCGCTCAAACGCCGACGGGTCGACGTTGACCGTGGGCGATGTGGCCCAAGTGCGCGTCGAAGGCGTCGACCGGGATCGCGCCTATTTTGTCGGGGCCGATCCGGCGATGATCGTCAATGTCGCACGCTCAGCCCAGGGGGATGCAATCGACATGCAGGTCGCTGTCGAAGAGGTCGCGGGCGAAATGCTGTTGTCCCTGCCCAAAGGCGTTACGGTCGATCTGATCCGCACACGCAGCGAATTGATCACCGCCCGTCTGAAGATGCTGACCAAGAACGGGTTGCAGGGGCTGGGGCTGGTCCTGCTGTTGCTGTTCCTGTTCCTGAATGCGCGCACGGCCTTTTGGGTCGCCGCAGGCATTCCGGTCGCGATGATGAGCGCGATTGCCATCATGTATGCCGCCGGTCTGACCATCAACATGATCAGCCTGTTCGCACTGATCATCACGCTGGGCATCGTTGTGGATGATGCCATTGTGGTCGGTGAACACGCCGATTTCCGCGCCCGACGGCTGGGCGAAGACCCGGTGACGGCGGCCGAAGGGGCTGCGCGTCGCATGTTCCCGCCGGTGTTTTCCGCAACCCTGACCACGGTGATCGCCTTTTTCGGCCTGGTCGCAGTGGGTGGGCGGTTTGGCGACATGATTGCGGATATCCCGTTTACGGTGATCGCGGTGCTGATCGCGTCCCTTGTCGAATGCTTTCTGATCCTGCCCAATCACATGGCCCATGCATTGGCGCATACGGCCAAGGAACACTGGTATGACTGGCCGTCGCGGGTGGTGAACAAGGGGTTTCGCTGGGTGCGCGACCACCTGTTCCGGGCGCTCATGCGGCTGGTGATCTGGGCGCGCTATCCGGTGCTGGCGGGCGCGGTCGTGATCTTGATGTTTCAGGTCAGCAACTTCATTCGCGGCGACATTCAGTTCCGGTTCTTCAATGCGCCCGAACAGGGTGTGGTGACGGCAAACTTTGCCATGGTGCCGGGGGCCACACGTGATGACACGATGGCGATGATGGCGATCCTGCAAGACAGCGTCGACACGGTCGGGGCGAAATTCGAGGCCGAAACCGGCGTGCATCCGGTGACCTATGTGCTGGCCGGGGTTGGCGGCGGTGCGGGCCGGGGATTGACCGGCGTTGAAACCAAGGACGAGGCGCTGCTGGGCTCAATCACCATCGAATTGGTCGACGCAGATCTGCGGCCCTATACCAGCTTTCAGTTCGTGTCCGACCTGCAAGACGCGGTGCCGCGCCACCCGCTGCTAGAGGTCGTATCGTTTCGCGGTGGCCGGTTTGGCCCCGGCGGTGACGCGTTGGATGTCGAACTGTATGGCGCGTCCTCTGAGGTATTGAAAGCCGCTGCCGAGGCGTTGAAAACAGCCGTGTCGCAGTTTGGCGAGGTGTCGGCAGTCGAGGACAGCCTGGCCTATGACAAGGAAGAATTGATCCTGGAACTGACGCCGCAGGGCCAGGCGTTGGGCTTTACCATCGACGGGCTGGGGCGCGTGCTGCGCAACCGTTTGAACGGGATCGAGGCGGCGACTTACCCGGATGGTATGCGGTCCGCTGCGATCCGGGTCGAATTGCCGGACGATGAACTGTCGGCCGATTTCCTGGAGCGCGCCCAGATGCGCACGGGCACGGGGGAATACGTGGCGCTGGCCGATATTGTCACGGTCACCTCGCGCACCGGGTTTTCAACGGTGCGGCGTGAAAACGGAATTCGTCTGGTCAGCGTGACCGGCGATATTGATGAAAGCAATCCGGCCCGCGCGACCGAGATTTCGCTGGCCGTCGAACAGGAAATCCTGCCGAAACTGGCGCAGGATTATGGCATCGAATGGCGGCTGGGGGGGCTGAGCGAACAGCAGGACGAATTCATGGCCGGTGCCTTGACCGGCCTGACCCTGTGCCTGATCGGGATCTATCTGGTGCTCAGCTGGATTTTCTCCAGCTGGACGCGGCCCATCGTTGTCATGGCGATCATTCCCTTTGGCTTGGTGGGCGCAATTTGGGGCCACATGCATTGGGGCGTGCCGTTGTCGATGTTTTCGGTCGTGGGGTTGATCGGTATGACGGGCATCATCATCAATGACAGTATCGTGTTGGTGACGACAGTCGACGAATACGCCCGCGAACGTGGTCTGGGCCCGGCGATCATTGATGGCACGGCGGATCGTCTGCGCCCGGTGATGTTGACGACATTGACCACGGTTCTGGGGCTTGCGCCGCTGCTGTACGAAGGGTCCAGCCAGGCGCAGTTCCTGAAACCCACGGTGATCACACTGGTTTACGGTCTGGGCTTTGGCATGTTGCTGGTGCTGTTGATCGTGCCGTCCCTAGTGGCAATTCAGGCCGATGTCGGTCGCCAGTTTCGGGCGCTGCGGCGCATGGTGCGGGCGGGGCGCGTGCGCTGGGCGCAGGGCGTGGTCGCGGCTGTGGCGCTTGTGGCGGTCGGGCTGTTTGCGCTGACCGTCGGGGCAGCGATCCTGGAGGGCGGGGCGGTTGCCCCCGCGCTGGGGCTGTTTCTGGCCGGTGTGATGGGCGTGGCTTTGTTGGCCTATCTGCTCAGCGCTGTCGTGATCTGGCGGCGCGCGGGCTGACGGGCCCGGCGCAGCTCCCACCCTTTGAGAGGGATGTCTTGGCCGCAGCGTTGCGGCCCCCCACCCCGCTGCGCCGGGGCGCTCAGATGCCGAAGCTGGCATAAGGGTAAAACCGCACCGGATCACCGTCGTTCAGCTCCAACGCACCGTCCGGAAGTTCCACCAGACCATCGGCCCAGCTGAGGCCGGAAATCAGGCCCGAGCCTTCGGACCGGAACCGTTCAACCCGGCCATCCGACGTCATGCGCGCCCGCAGGTATTCGCGTCGGCCTGGCCGTTTGGATTTCGCAAATGTCGCGGGCAGGTCAAACCCCTGGGGCGTCAGCCAGCCGCCCCCCGCCAGCACCGACAGCGATGGACGGGCGAAGATCAGCGAACAGACAAGGGCTGCGACCGGGTTGCCGGGCAGGCCAAAGATCGGCACGCCGTTCCACAGGGCCAGCGCCAGCGGGCGGCCCGGTTTGATGGCGATGCGCCACGAGGTCAGCTGACCTTCCTCGGACAACAGGGCGGAGACGTGGTCCTCCTCGCCCGCCGAGGCCCCACCAGAGGTCAGGATCACGTCCGCTGTGTCAGTCGCCGCGTTCAGGGCATCACGCAGCGCGTCGCGGTCATCGCTCACATGGCCCAGATCGACAGGTTGGTATCCCCAACTGGCCGCCAGCGCCAACAGTTGCGGGCGGTTTGCGTCAAACGTGTGGGCGGGGTTGTCCGAGCTGCCCGGCGGCACGATTTCATCGCCCGTCGACAGAACGCCCACGCGCAGGCGGGTGTGAACCGTGACCTGCCCCAGCCCCAAAGCCGACAACAGCGCCAGATCCGGCGCGCGCATCTTGTGGCCTGCGGGCAGGGCGGGTTGTCCGGCCTCGACGTCTTCGCCGGCCTTGCGGGTGTTGGCGCCCTTTTTGATCCCGGCGGCAAAGCCGACATGTTCATCGCGCAGTGTGACGTCCTCTTGCATGACCACGGTGTCGACGCCCATGGGCACCAAAGCGCCAGTCAGGATGCGGACGGCGTGGCCCGCCGGAACCGCGCCGGGAAAGGGTGATCCGGCGGCGGATCGGCCCGCAACCAAAGGCAGGATCGCGTCCCCCTTGGGCAGGCTGTCAAAGGCAAAGCCGTACCCATCGACCGCCGCATTCGCGCCCGGCGGGTTTGAGCGGGCGGCGATATGGTCTGTTGCCAGAATGCGGTGCAGGGCCCGGGCGACAGGCAAGGTTTCGGTGCCCACCACAGGTGACAGGCTGCCGCGCAGCATCGCCAAGGCGTCATCGACCGGGGTCCAGCTGACACCGGGGGGCAGGGCGAAACAGTCGTCTTTCAGCTTGGGCGCGGCCTGGGTCGGCGCGCTGCGCCCGCCCATGCCCAGAGCATCCAGAATGAAGCCAGCAATGCCTGCCGTGTCATTCAGATCGAACAGCGGGCGGTCCAGGCCGGGCAAGGGTTCGTCGCTGGCCACGGCCCGGACTGTGTCGTTGCCCGGCGCGATCAGATCGCTGCCCGTTTCCGCGCGATGGGCTTCGATCTTGGGGTGGTTTTCGGTTTTGAACCCTTCGACCAGAACCAGATCGCAAGGCCCCATNNCGGGTCAGGATGTTGCTCAGGCTGGGTTTCGCGTCCCCGCGCAGTTCGTGCATCATAGCGGTGCGCGCAGAGGACGCCAGAACCACCTCGCGCGCGCCCGCCTGACGGTGGCGAAAGCTGTCGGTGCCAGGGTGATCCACATCGGCGCCGTGATGGCTGTTTTTCACGGTCGACACGACCAGGCCCTGGGTGGTGAAATGCGCCACCAGCCGTTCGGTCAGTCCGGTTTTGCCGGAGTTCTTCCAGCCGACTACGCCGAAAACCTTCATGGTCTATCCCCTTTCAACAGGGCATTTGCACGGGCCAGATCGTCCGGCGTGTTCACGTTGAAAAACGGATCAAATGGCTGATCCGGCCAGACGGCCAAGGCCGCGCCATGGGCGTCGGTAAAGGCCACGACCTTGCGCGTGCCATCGTTCAAAGCGTCGCGCAGGGCGTCACGCAGGGACACGGGCCACAGGCCAAAGGTGGGCTGTCGCATCGCGCCGCGTTTTGCGTCCTGCGTGGCGGCCAAGGCGATGGGCGTGCCGTCGGTTTCTGCCGCCAGCATCAGGCGCGGCACCAGATCGCAGGGAAAGAACGGTGTGTCGCCCGCTGCGGTGACGATGTGATCCGCGCCCTGATCTGCGGCCCAATCAAGGCCTGCGAGGATGCCCGCCAGGGGTCCGGCAAAGCCGTCGATACTGTCGGAAATGACAGGAAACGCGCCGTCAAACCGGGCGGGGTCGCCATTTGCATTCAACGCGACGGCGGCCACCTGAGGCTCCAGCCGGTCGATGACATGGGACAGAAGCGTTCCCGAACCCAAAGGCAACAAAGCCTTGTCGCCGCCGCCCATCCGCGTGGCCAAACCACCCGCCAGAATGATGCCAAGGGGTTGTTTCATGTTTGGGCGTCCTTGTGCCAAGCGTGGGTTTGTTCAAGGAAGGTTGGCAGGTCTTCGATCTGCTCTTTCGGCAGGATGAAAGTGAGGCCACCTGCAAGGAAATGCACACAAGTTTCGGTGGTGGTGATCGTGTCGATGGCAGACCAGCCGAGGTCAAACCGGGCGTTGTTTCCATCTGAGGTGATCCCGAGAGGGGAAACGGTGAACCGGCAAGGCTTGCGTAAACGGGCCGCTTTCAAGACACCGGCCGTCATGGTGTTCACATAGAGCCTTTGTGTCCCTATTGCGACGCCCATGCCAAATGCTGCACCCAGTATGATGAGAAGCGGCGGTAGCGCCGGTTTGTCTGTGATCAGCAGGTGTACGACCCAGACCACTGCCATCATGCCAACAATCGTCAATACCGCGTTCAGTGAGGACAGGATCGCGGGCAACAATGATCCACCACGCCTCAGAGCGTCCTT
>DFBF01000187.1:11785-12167 GCA_002367285.1 Rhodobacteraceae bacterium UBA3087
CCTCGCCCCCCTTGCGGCGATGCTTCTTGGCCTCGACCGGCGCGTGGGCCGGATCCATGTCGCGGATCAGGCGGTCTTCGCCGGACAGGCAGATGAACCGCTGGCCTTTCATGCGGCCGATCAGGGTCAGGCCGATCTGTTGGGCGATTTCGACGCCCCAGGCGGTGAAGCCGGAGCGTGACGCCAGCGTCGGAATGCCCATCTGCGCCGTCTTGATCACCATTTCGGACGTCATGCGGCCCGTCGTATAGAGGATTTTGTCCGCCGCCGATACACGTTCGGACAGCATCCAGCCGGCGATTTTGTCGACCGCGTTGTGGCGCCCCACATCTTCCATATAGACCAGCGGGCGGTCGCCTTGGCACAGCACAGTTCCGTGGAT
>DFBF01000219.1:0-165 GCA_002367285.1 Rhodobacteraceae bacterium UBA3087
GCGCAGCAGCTTCTGCACGCCGCGAATGGTCATGCCATCGTCATGCAGCAGTTTGCGAATGCCGCCCAACAGCTCCATGTCGGCGGGGCGATAATACCGCCGCCCCCCGGCGCGTTTCACCGGTTTTACCTGGCTGAAACGGCTTTCCCAAAAGCGCAGCACATG
>DFBF01000219.1:272-9357 GCA_002367285.1 Rhodobacteraceae bacterium UBA3087
ACGCGGTCTTTCATCAGATGCGAGGGGCGGAAGGTCAGCACCCGGCGGGGCAGGATCGGAACCTCTTGCCCGGTTTTGGGATTGCGGCCCACCCGGGCGGCCTTGTCGCGTACGGAAAACGTGCCGAACGAGGAGATTTTGACGCTGTCGCCTGAGGCCAGCGCGTCGGACATATGGCCCAGAACGCTTTCGACCAGCTGTGCGCTTTCGTTGCGCGACAGGCCAACCTCACGGAAGACGGCCTCGCTTAGGTCCATACGTGTCAGTGTTTTCTCGCTCATGCCATCCCCCTGAATGCGTTTCAGGAAGCATAGGGAGGTTTGAATTTCCGAGTCAATATCAACGGGTTGGGAAACGCACTTTAAGCGGCAATTCCTGCCTGATTAGCACCGATTTACCACCGAATGACGACGGCACCCCATGCCAGACCACCGCCAATCGCCTCGGTGACCAGCAGATCGCCCTGTTTGATCTTGCCCTGATCGCGTCCGACGGACAGCGCCAAGGGAATCGATGCGGCCGAGGTGTTGCCATGATCCTGCACCGTGACGATGACGCGATCCATCGGCACACCCATCTTTTTGGCGGTGCCCTGGATGATGCGGATGTTGGCCTGATGGGGCACGATCCAGTCGACATCATCATCGGTCAAACCGGCGCGTTTCAGCGCGGTTTCGGCGGTTTCGGTCAGTTTTCCGACGGCCTGGCGGAACAGCGGATTGCCTTGCATACGCAGATGTCCCGAGGTCTGCGTGGTCGACACGCCGCCATCGACATACAGCATCTCGCGCATACGCCCGTCAGAGTTCAGGTCGGCCGACAGGATGCCGCGGTCGCTGCTGTCGCCGCTGCCCTCTTGGGCCTCGATCACGATCGCCCCGGCGCCATCGCCAAACAGCACGCAGGTGGCGCGGTCGGTCATGTCCAGGATGCGTGAAAAGGTTTCGGCGCCAATCACCAGGGCGCGTTTCGCCTGGCCCGAGGTCACAAGCGCATTCGCATTGGTCAGGGCAAAAACAAAGCCCGCGCAAACGGCTTGCACGTCAAAGCCATAGCCGCGCGTCATGCCCAGTTCGTTCTGCACCATGGTGGCAACAGAGGGAAAAGTCAGGTCCGGGGTCGAGGTGGCAACGATGATGGCGTCAATATCGTCGGGCTCAAGCCCGGCATCCTTCAACGCGGCCTTGGCGGCCAGTCCGGCCATTTGCGAGGTGGTCTGACCGTCGGCGGCAAAATGTCGCCGTTCGATGCCAGACCGCGAGCGAATCCATTCATCCGAGGTATCTACGATGTCTTCGAAGTGGGAATTGGGGATGATCCGGTCCGGCAAATAATGCCCGACCCCCGTCACAACGGCCCGTATTGTCATTCCGCGTTCTTACCCTCTTGGCCCACAGGGCTCTCTTGCCCCTGCGTCAGCGCATCCTGACGTGGTCCCGAGGCGGATGCAACCCGTGCCGCAAGTTTCTGCGTGAAGCCTGATTGCGCCAGTGTGAAGGCCAGTTTTACGGCGGCCGAAATGCCCGTGGCGTCCGCTGCGCCGTGGCTTTTCACCACCGTGCCATTCAGGCCCAGAAAGACGCCGCCATTGACGCGACGCGGATCGATCCGCGCGGACAGGCGGCGCAGGGCGGGCAGGGCCAGCAGGGCGGCAAAGCGGCTGAGCACCGTGGCCTTGAAGGCCGCGCGCAGCGATGTATTGACGAAATGCGCCGTGCCTTCGCCGGTCTTCAGCGCGATATTGCCGGTGAACCCGTCGGTGACGATCACGTCACAGCGGTCACCGGGGATGTCACCACCTTCGACAAAGCCGACGAATTCGAAATCGGCCGCCTCGGCGGCGTCGGTGATCAGCTCATGCGCCACGCGCATTTCGGCGCGGCCTTTGTGTTCTTCGGTGCCCACGTTCAGCAGCCCGATGCGCGGGCGGCGCAGGCCCAGCCCATTGCGCGCGTAAGAGGCGCCCATCAACGCATATTGCAGCAGATCCATTTCATCGGCGCGAATATCGGCGCCCACGTCCAGCATCACGTTAAAGCCACCGGGATTCGTTGACGGCCACAGGCAGGCAATCGCCGGGCGGTTCACGCCGGGCAGTTTGCGCAGCCGGACCATCGACAGCAGCATCAGCGCGCCGGTGTTGCCGCAGGAGACCGCGACCTCGGCTTCGCCATTCTTCACGGCTTCGATCGTCGACCACATCGAGGTCTTTTGCCCGTTGCGCATCACATGCGAGGGTTTGGCGTCCATCGTCACGACGTCATCGGCGTGGCGGACTTCGCAGACCTGGGACAGGCCCTTGCGCTTGGCGATCAGGCGGTCCAGCTCGGGTTTGTCACCGTGCAGGATAAAACCGATGTCGGGGTTCTTGTCCGCAGATCGCTGAAGGCCGGCAACCACAGCTGCCGGCCCACGGTCGCCGCCCATGGCGTCGACAGAAACAATAATGCGTTTGTTGCCTGCGGTTGCGGTATCGGTCATTGCTCAAACCCTGTTTGGCACTTGTCTGACACGCCGCAACCTATGCGACATGGGGGCGTTTACGCCGCGTCTTCGTCGTCGAAGTCAGCTTCGTTCACCATCGCAACAACTTCTTTGTCGTCATAGTGACCGCAAGAGGGGCACACGTGGTGGGGGCGCTTCAGTTCACCGCAGTTCGAACATTCGTTCGGGTTTGCGGCGACGAGAGCGTCATGTGCGCGGCGGTTGTTGCGACGCGACTTTGATACTTTGTTCTGCTGGACGGCCATGTCTCAACCTATCTATTCGGGGGCACATGGCCCGGTGTTTCCTGAGTCTCGGCGCGTCATACGCTGATCAACGCGCGCTGTCCAACCCATCTTTCCAAGAAGGTCGGGAAAATACTGTTATTTCTTGAAAGCGCAAGGGAAATGGGGGGATTTCGCCTGTTGTGCGGCCTCAGTCTGTGTTTTCCGGGTCGTTGTCTGATTCCAATGCAGATTTCAGACCGGCCAGACCAGCAAAGGGGCGGGCCTCTTCGTCGGTCATGGCTTTCTTGCCCGGTTCGGTGAAATTCGCGGTTTGCAGAGCGGCCCCTTCGGCATGGGGATACATCGGCAGGGCCAGGGCCAGAGTTTCGACCATAACCGCGCCCAGGTCGATTTCCGTACCAAGCGGTTCTTCGCCGTCATCCTCGGGCATCTCGACTTCGTTGGCGTCGATCGGTTCAATCCCGGCACGCCAGCTGCGTGTCACGTCTTCTTCCAGCCGTGTCGTCACGGGCACCAAGGTCACCACACAGGGCTGCACCACGGTGGCACCCAGATGGGCCGTCAGCCGCCAGTCCCTTTTCCCCATGGGTGCAAGGCGGGCCTGAAACCGCATTTTGCGCAAGCCATTCAGCCCCAACTCAGCAGCAATCGCCGCCAGTTGGGTGGGCTCTGGCACCAGGGTTACGTCATGTTCCGCCCCCCCCAAATCGGTAATCCGGATGATATGGGTGAACGGGGCGGGGCTATCAGTCTGGGTCATCTGGTGTTTCGTTTCTTGAACGTTGCGCGATCCTTCTGTAAGCGGATAAGGATAGAACATTGGCTTAGCAAGGGGTTGGGATGTCCATATTGGGGAGGATCGTCAGGGTTTTGGCTGGTGTGGCCGTTATCATGACCGTGACCGCCTGTGCGGCGACGTTTCGCAATCACGGCTATGTACCGCCCGAGGATGAGCTTTCGCTGATCGCGGTTGGCGTCGATACCAAGGACACGGTGGCAACGTCGATCGGCAAGCCGGGCACGGCGGGCCTGTTGACCGGCAGTGGCTGGTATTACGTGCAAAGCCGATTCCGCCACTATGCCTATCGCGCCCCGCAGGAAATCGAACGCGAAGTGCTGGCGATTTCCTTTGACGACGAAGGTGTTGTTGAAAATGTTGAACGCTTTGGGCTGGAAGACGGCCGGGTGATTGTGCTGTCGCGTCGTGTGACTGACAGCAACATCAAAGGCGTGACCTTCCTGCGTCAGCTGTTTGGCAGCTTTGGCCGGATCAACGCGGCGGACCTGCTGTAAGGCAGGCCGCGACGCGCGATTATTCGTATGGCGTGAACACCAAGGCGACTCCGTTGATGCAATAGCGCAGGCCGCCCCGGTCGCGGGGGCCGTCGTTGAACACGTGCCCCAGGTGGGCCGCGCAGCTGTCACAGGTGACTTCGGTGCGCACCATGCCATGGCTGGTGTCGGTGTGTTCACCAATCGCGGCCCCCTGTGCGGGCGCGGTAAACGAGGGCCAGCCGCAGCCTGATTCGAATTTTTCGCCCTTGGTGAACAGGGCCGCGCCGCAACAGGCGCAGGTGAAGCTGCCGGGACCTTGCGGGAAACCTGGGTGGGAATGGGGCCGTTCGGTCGCCGCCTGCCGCGTGACGCGAAAGGCCAACTCGCCCAGTTGCTCCAGCCATTCTGCCTCTGTCTTTGTCACCTTGTCGGTCATCGCGCGTTCCTTATTTGTGTCAAACCTCTGTCATAGCTTGTGTGCAGACAGGGCTGAGGACATATTTAAAGCGTTTCGGGTTCACGTTGAATCACAATGTGAATTCGAAACGCGCGATACACTGATTTGTTGTGGGCGTTTCGACATATTGTCGTGATCCAACAAAAAGTAGAAACGCTTTAGGGCGGCGCAACGGTTGCGCCAAGGGCCGGAGGAATCTGATGCCTGCACGACCAACGGGATTGACGAAAGGGCGCTATTGCGCCCGCCTGGCCGACAGCGCGGGCGATATCCAAGCCGCCCAGGCGTTGCGGTATCGCTGTTTCGTGGATGCGCGCGGGGGCGGGCTGGACGGTGATCCGTTTGATGCGGCCTGTCAGCATGTGCTTGTCGAGGATCGCAAATCCGGCGCTCTGGTCTGTTGTTTTCGCCTGCTGCCGCTGGAAAACGGCGCGTGTATCGGCAAAAGCTATTCCGCGCAGTATTACGACCTGTCGGGCCTGCGCAATTTCACCGGGCCTATGGTTGAACTGGGCCGGTTCTGCATCGCGCCCGATGTTCACGATCCCGACATTCTGCGCGTCGCCTGGGGCGCGATAACCCGGTTTGTCGATGACGACGGGGTCGAGATGCTGTTTGGCTGTTCGTCCTTTCAGGGCACGGACGCGGCCGTCTATCTGGACGCGTTCGCCATGCTGAAGGAACGCCACCTGGCGCCGAAACGCTGGTTGCCGCAAATCAAGGCGCCCAATGTGGTTCGGTTCGCCCAGAAACTGCGCGCGGCGCCGGACCGCAGGCTGGCGCAACTGGGGATGCCGCCGTTGCTGCGCACCTATCTGTTGATGGGCGGCTGGGTCAGCGACCATGCGGTGGTGGACACGGACCTGAACACACTGCACGTCTTTACCGGGCTGGAAATCAAGGCCGTGCCGCCCGGTCGTGCCCGGCTGTTGCGCGCTGTTGCGGGCTGAGACGTTGACGGCGGCGCTCTGAGCGCCTAACCCGCCCCCATGGCACGTATTCCTCTTTTGCAGCTCACCGATATTTCCCTGACCTTTGGCGGGGATCCTGTTTTTGACGCGCTGGACCTTGTGGTGCAGCCGGGCGACCGCGTCGCGCTGGTTGGGCGCAATGGATCGGGCAAATCCACCCTGATGAAGGTCATGGCCGCGATGGTCGAACCAGACCGGGGCGATCGCATTCTGTCACCGGGCGTCAGCGTCGGGTACATGGAACAGCACCCGGATCTGTCGGGCTTTGCCACGCTGGGGGAATTTGCCACCAGCGGCCTGGAGCCGGGTCAGGAATACCGTGTGGAGCGGGTCGCCGAGGGGCTGAAGTTCAACCCCGACACGCCGGTCGGCACCGCCTCAGGCGGGGAACGGCGCCGCGCGGCTTTGGCGAAATTGCTGGCCGAAGCGCCCGAACTGATGTTGTTGGATGAGCCCACCAACCACCTGGATATCGAAGCGATTTCCTGGCTGGAACGCGAGCTGTCGTCGACCCGCGCCGGGTTCGTTCTGATCAGCCACGACCGCGCGTTTCTGCGCGCCCTGACCCGCGCCACCCTGTGGGTCGACCGCGGTCAGGTGCGCCGTCAGGAAAAGGGGTTCGAGGCGTTTGAGGCCTGGCGCGACAAAGTCTGGGACGACGAAGACATGCAGCGCCACAAGCTGAACCGCAAGATCAAGGCGGAAGCCCGCTGGGCGGTCGAAGGCATCAGCGCGCGGCGCAAACGCAACCAAGGCCGTCTGCGCGCACTGCACGCGATGAAGGACGACCGGGCAAATCAGATCAAACGCCAGGGCAGCGCCGAAATGGCGATGGATGCGGGACCAAAGTCGGGCCGTAAAGTGATTGAAGCCAAGGGGATTTCAAAGGCTTACGGTGACAAGATAATCCTGCGTGATTTCGATCTGCGCGTCATGCGCGGCGACCGTATTGCGTTGGTCGGCCCCAATGGCGCCGGCAAGACGACGCTGTTGAAAATGCTGGTGGGACAGGAAACGCCGGACACGGGCACGGTCACCCATGGCACCGGTCTGGAAATGGCCGTGTTCGATCAAAACCGGGTCGGGCTGATCGAAGACGCCAGCCTGTGGGAGAACCTGACGGGCGACCCCGAAATGCGGGTGTCTGGCAAGGCCGATCAGGTCATGGTGCGCGGCAATCCGAAACATGTGGTCGGATATCTGAAGGAATTCCTGTTCTCTGACGCCCAGGCCCGCGCGCCCGTGCGCAGCCTGTCCGGGGGCGAAAAAGCCCGGCTGATTCTGGCCAAGATCATGGCGCGCCCGTCCAATCTGTTGGTGCTTGATGAGCCGACCAACGACCTGGACGTCGAAACACTGGACCTGTTGCAGGAGATCCTGGGCGACTATGACGGCACCGTCATTCTGGTCAGCCACGACCGCGATTTCCTGGACCGGGTTGCGGCCACGACCATCGCCATGGAAGGCGACGGGCGGGCAACGATCTATGCCGGGGGCTGGTCGGATTACCGCGACCAACGCGGCGTGGACGCGGTCGAAACGGCTGTTAAAACCGCCAAACCCAAAGCCACCCCGCGCGAAAAGGAAAAACCGGTGAAAACCGGCCAGCCTACCGGCCAGCCCACCGGCCTGTCCTATGTCGAACAGCACCGGCTTGAGGCGCTTCCCGGCGAAATGGAGCGGCTGGAGGCGGAGATCGCCAAGCTGGAACAGTTCATGATGGACCCTGACCTGTTCACCAAGGAACCGGTGAAGTTCCAGAAGGCCACCGATGGTCTGGTGGAGCGGCAACAGAAACTGGCCGCCGCCGAAGAAGAATGGCTGGCGCTGGCGGAGCGGGCTGAAGGCTGACGCCTCAGACGCTGACCCCATCGGGCACATTGAATTCGGCCCAGGAAATATAGTGATCCGAGCCCTGGGTCTGCGGGCTGTTGATGACCTCTGTCTTGCCGGTGGACAGGGCCCACAGCGCCGGGGAACACAACATGTGGTCGATTTGTGCCCATGTTTTCAACCGCTTGCCCTGGGCGCGGTCGTATCTGTTCCACAGATGGGTGTCGCGTGGGCGGCGGGTCTCTGATCCGGGGGCCGCGTCGTCCTGATCCAGAAGAGATGTGGCGTTGAACAAGCCCAGCGGGTTTAACGAGCCGCACAGCGGTGCCAGGGCGGCGCTGTCAGGTGTGTCGTTCAGGTCGCCCATCACCACGAACCGGTCGCTGGCCGGGTTCAGCTGTTCACGGATAATGCGCACCACTTCATTCGCCTCGCCCGCGCGTTTGTCAGCCGATCGCGCCTGGTCGGCGGCATATTTTGCAGGTTCATCGACCGGATCGTATTTCGTGTATTTCGATTTGAAGTGGCAGACGAAGGCGGTCAGCAGCACCTGCGCGCGGTCTTTGCTCAGGACCTCGACCTGCAAACAATCGCGGCCAAAGCGGTATTTCCGCCCAAGCGGCGTTTTGAATTCGTTGAACCGGTGGCTGATGACGCGGCCCAGGGGCAGGGCCGACAGCAGGCCCAGATCAATGCCGCGCGGGTCGTTTGACTGCTGGCTGACGATGCCTTTGGTGGTTTTAAACTCGGGTCCGACACTTCCTTGGGTGAAATCGACCAGGGCGCCGAAATTTTCGATTTCTTGCAGACCGATCACGTCGGCGCGGCTTTGGCGGATGCGATAGGCCATGTCATAGAGCCGGGCGCGGGGCTTTGGCGACGATCCGAATCGCCCCCAGGGATCGTCGCCCGAAGAATACGGATCGTCAAAGCGATCATACAGGTTTTCAACATTATAGGTCGCGATTCGGAATATGCGGGCCATGCGGAACCTCCCAATACAATCAATCAATGAGGGCATCATAACACAATTTTAAGGCGAATAGGGCGAGGTGTTCAAATTTGATGTCACCCGCTTGAACAACAGGCGCGCCCTTGCCCGGGCGCGCCATGGCCGGTCAGCCGGGCAGGTGAATGTTGAACCGCGCGCGCAGGGCGGCGTCCAGCATCGGATCAAAGCCTGCGGCGGGGGGCGTGGCCAAGATCGCCTCTTTGCGGGCAATAGCCTTTTGGATCAGGTCCGGCTTGTCGCGTTCGGCCCATTCCTTGGGCGAGGTCCGGTCGCCCAGCGTTGGATAAACGTATTCCGTCTGCATCAAAGACAGGGTCTGGTCGGCGCCCAGGTAATGGCCGGGGCCGTCAAGACAGACGGATTTGATCAGATCAATGTTGACGCTGTCTTCGCTGACCTCGATGCCGCGCACACAGCGCAGCGCCTGACCGATGATGTCGTCGCCCAGGATCAGGCTTTCGTGGCAGAACCCCAACAGGGATGCGTGCATGCCTGCGGCCTCATAGACCATGTTCAGGCCGGACAGGCCCGCCATGACGTTTGAACACATCTGTTCCCAACCGGCCTGCATGTCGGGCAGTTTGCTGTCGGCAATGCCCGCCGCTGCGCCACCGGGCAGGCCATAGAAATGGTGCATTTGCGAACATCCCGCCGACAACAGCGCCTGTTCACCCGACCCTCCCGACATCGCGCCTGTGCGCAGATCGACCACGAAGGGCCAGGTGCCGAATACGGCGGGGTGGCCCGGCGCAATCGCGTTCACATAGAACACACCGGCCAGGCACTCCGCCACGGCCTGAACGAT
>DFBF01000080.1:0-2178 GCA_002367285.1 Rhodobacteraceae bacterium UBA3087
AGACGCGGGTCACAGACGCGGCTATACCTGCATTTTTGCGAAACGCTTTTGCCAAACTGCCTCTTTTCCCAACATAAATGCAAGGCTATCTTGCCCTCAGATTTTTGGGAGAAGACCATGCAAACTTTCGGACACTGGATCAACGGCAAGCACGTCGAGGGCACCTCGGGGCGCTTCGCTGACGTTATGAACCCCGCCACCGGCGAAGTGCAGGCCAAGCTGGCCCTGGCCACCACCGCTGAAATGGACGCCGCCATCGTCGACGCCGCCAAGGCACAGATCGCCTGGGGCGCGACCAACCCGCAGAAACGCGGCCGCGTGATGATGGCCTTTGTCAGCCTGATCAACCGAGACATGGAAAAACTGGCCGAAGCCCTGTCGCGCGAGCACGGCAAGACCATCCCGGACGCCAAGGGCGACGTTCAGCGTGGCCTGGAAGTGATCGAATACTGCATCGGTGCACCGCAGATGCTGAAGGGTGAATTCACCGACGCCGCCGGCCCGGGCATCGACATGTATTCCATGCGCCAGCCGCTGGGTGTTGTTGCCGGCATCACGCCGTTCAACTTCCCCGCCATGATCCCGCTGTGGAAAATGGGGCCCGCTCTGGCCTCGGGCAACGCAATGATCCTGAAACCGTCCGAGCGTGACCCCTCGGTGCCTTTGATGCTGGCCGAACTGCTGAAAGAAGCAGGGCTGCCCGACGGCATCTTGCAGGTCGTGAACGGTGACAAGGAAAGCGTTGATGCGATCCTGCACAACGAAACCATCCAGGCCGTTGGCTTTGTCGGCTCGACCCCGATTGCGCAGTACATCTATGAAACCGCAGCCCAAAATGGCAAGCGCGCCCAGTGTTTCGGTGGCGCCAAGAACCACATGATCATCATGCCCGACGCGGACATGGATCAGGCCGCCGACGCGTTGATTGGCGCGGGTTTCGGCGCGGCTGGCGAACGCTGCATGGCGATCTCGGTTGCCGTTCCGGTTGGCAAAGAAACCGCCGACAAGCTGCGTGACAAGCTGATCCCGCGCATCGAGAAACTGAAAGTTGCGCCTTATACCGCTGGCGATGATGTCGATTACGGCCCCGTTGTAACAGCCGCCGCCAAGGCCAACATTCTGCGCCTGATCGAAACCGGTGTGGCCCAGGGTGCCGACCTGGTGGTCGACAACCGCGACTTCAAACTGCAAGGCTATGAGGACGGTTTTTTCGTCGGCCCGCACCTGTTTGACAATGTCACCACCGACATGGACATCTACAAGCAGGAAATCTTTGGTCCGGTTCTGTCGATTGTGCGCGCCGATGACTACGAAGAAGCGCTGGGTTACGCCATGGACCACGAATATGGCAACGGCACCGCGATCTTCACCCGTGACGGCGACACCGCCCGCAACTTTGCCAGCCGTATCAACGTCGGCATGGTCGGCATCAATGTTCCGATCCCGGTTCCGTTGGCCTATCACACCTTCGGCGGCTGGAAAAAATCCGGCTTTGGGGATCTGAACCAGCACGGCCCGGACGCCTTCCGCTTCTATACGCGCACCAAGACGGTGACCTCGCGCTGGCCCTCGGGTCTGAAAGAAGGTGGCGAATTCCACTTCAAGGCCATGGACTGATCTCAATCCTTGAAATGATGCAGTTAGCCCCGCCAGCCCGTCTGGTGGGGCTTTTTTGTGCCTCACCAGATCGGGGGAGTTGCTCGCAGGGGCAGACCGCCTATTCTTAAGGTTGGGTAACGAAAGGAAATTCCATGCCGGTTGGCTTCAAGCTTCTGTCCGAACCGCCACTTCTTCACGTTTGGTTGTCGGGCAAGGTCGGCCTGCCCGACCTGTTGGACAGGCACAAACGCTATGGGGGCGATCCGGGCTTTCAGCCGGGGGTGGATGAGCTGTTTGACATTCGCGGAGCCACCGAAATCGACCTGACCTTCACCCAGATGCGCACCCTGCGCCACAAAAAAAAGGCCTATTATGCCCAGGCCCCGCACAAGGTGCGCTGTGCCATTATCGCGCCGGGGGATGTGCAATTCGGCATGGGACGAATGTATGCGACCTTGGCGGATCTGGCGGGCGATCAAAATGTCGAGGTGTTCCGTAAAGCCGATCTTGCCATGGCATTCCTGGGCATCAGTGACAGCGATCTGGCCCAGCAACTGACCGAAAAATGCGCCGCAAAAT
>DFBF01000080.1:2234-8417 GCA_002367285.1 Rhodobacteraceae bacterium UBA3087
ACCGAACAGATAGCCTTCGACAACCGGCCAGCTGCCCATTTCCACACCATCGATATAGTCAGCGTGGGTCAGGCCCGCGGCGGCCGAACAGGCGCTGCACATCAGAACAATGCCACCGTCCGCCATGAAGGCGCTCAGCATATCCTGCACGGATGTGCCTTTTTCCGCCATCAACCCATGCACATGGCTGGGGCGTTTCTTGTCGGCCAGATAAACTGCGCGCACATTCAGCCAGATCACGACCGGCGTGTGCCCGTTTTTCAGGACCTTCTGGTGGGCGAACATGATCGCCTTGGTGGCGGCCCAGGTGTCATCGGTGGTCAGGCTGATGAACAGGCCGTCGGTGTTTCCCCCGTCTGCCTGGGCCGGTGTGGCCATGGGCAATGCGATGACAAGGGCAAGAAAAAGGGCTGATGCCCATGCAACAATTTTCGACATTTTATCTCCTTCCCGGAAACTCCGGGCTGTTGAAAATGATGCGTCCCACAGGCACTCTACACCCCTGCCCCGTCACGCCCATGCGACAAACCGCATCACCAGAACACTTGCGATGCGCCCGCTTTCCTGCTGAAATCATCCGAAAGACCCGAAAGGAGGCGACATGGCGAAATCGGACCCACCCTTCACCATCGGCGTGGAAGAAGAATACCTGCTGGTCGACCGCGACAGCCTGGAATTGGCCGAGGCCCCCGAGGCCCTGATGATCGCCTGCAAAGCGGACCTGGAAGGCCAGGTCAGCCCCGAGTTTCTGCAATGCCAGATCGAAATCGGCACCCGCGTTTGCGCCAATGTCGCCGAGGCCCGCGAGGACCTGAAACGTCTGCGATCGACGGTGGCAAAACACGCTGCCAGCCACGGCTTGGCGCCGATTGCCGCCAGCTGTCATCCCTTTGCCGAATGGAAAAAACAGCACCACACCGACAAGGCCCGTTACAACGAATTGCGCCGCGATCTGGGCGGCGTGGTGCGGCGTATGCTGATCTGTGGCATGCATGTGCATGTGGGCATTGATGACCCCGACACCCGCGTCGACATCATGAATCAGCTGACATATTTCCTGCCCCACCTGCTGGCTTTATCGGCCAGTTCTCCGTTCTGGCAGGGCGAAGATACCGGGCTTGCCAGCTATCGCCTGACGGTATTTGACAACCTGCCACGCACAGGCCTGCCACCCCGGCTGAACAGCTGGTCGGAATATGACCGCAGCGTGCAGGCTTTGGTCGATATTGGCGTGATCGAAGACAGTTCGAAAATCTGGTGGGACCTGCGCCCCTCGTCACGTTTTCCAACGATCGAAGCGCGCATTTGCGACGTCTCGCCACGGCTGGAAACCACCCTGTCGCTGGCCGCCCTGATCCAATCTCTCAGCCGGATGCTGTGGCGGCTGAAATCGGCCAACCAACGCTGGCGTATCTATGACAACTTTCTGGTCGCCGAAAACCGCTGGCGCGCGCAACGCTATGGCATTCAGGGCGGGTTGATTGATTTCGGAAAACGGGAAATGGTTGATTTTGAATACCTTACCGAAGAACTGATCAACCTTGTGCGCGAAGACGCCGAGGCGCTTGGCTGCATCGAAGAGGTCGAAGGTGCGCGCAGAATTCTCGTCTCGGGCACCTCGGCCGACCGTCAACGCATGGTCTATGCCGATAGCCTCCAGGCCGAAAAATCGATCGACGAAGCCCTGCGCGATGTGGTGCGCCACCTGATTGAAGACTTCCACGCAGACCAGTGATCAGCGGCCCGGCCCCACCGGACAAAAATCATTTAATTTTCACGTAGATATACGGCCTTCTATCCTTGTAAAACTCCTGTAAGGATTGTCCCTTAAACAAACACTCGATTCCACACGCGCGCGGGAGGTTTGCACATGGATTTCGCTCTTTCAGAAGAACAACAGGCCATTTTTGACATGGCCCAGGCATTTGGCCAGGAACACATCGCCCCCAATGCGATGGCCTGGGAACGGGCCGGCACGATCCCGAAAGAGCTGTGGACGGAAATCGCCCAGCTGGGCTTTGGCGGGCTGTACGTCTCCGAAGATTTCGGCGGCACCGGCCTGACCCGCCTGGACGCGACCCTGGTGTTCGAAGCCCTTGCCATGTCCTGCCCTGCTGTCGGCAGTTTCCTGTCGATCCACAACATGTGCGGCGGCATGATCGACAAATTCGGGTCCGATGAAACCAAGGCGAAATGGCTGCCGGACCTGTGCACGATGGAGAAGGTTTTCTCCTACTGCCTGACCGAACCGGGCTCGGGCTCGGACGCGTCATCCCTGCGCACACGCGCTGAAAAAACCAACGACGGCTATACCCTGAACGGCACAAAGGCGTTCATTTCTGGCGGCGGCTATTCCGACGCATACGTGACCATGGTGCGCACCGGCGAAGATGGCCCGAAAGGGATTTCCACCGTCGTGGTCGAAGATGGCGCAGACGGTCTGTCCTTTGGCGGGCTCGAAGAAAAGATGGGCTGGAAGGCGCAACCGACCGCACAGGTGCAGTTTGACGACTGTTTCGTGCCCGCCGACAACCTGATCGGCGAAGAAGGGCGCGGGTTTTCCTATGCCATGGCTGGGCTGGACGGAGGCCGTTTGAACATCGCCGCCAGCGCCCTTGGTGGCGCGCAGAACGCGCTGGACCTGACCCTGAGCTATATGGGCGAACGCAAGGCCTTTGGCCGCCCGATTGACCAGTTCCAGGCGCTGCAATTCCGCCTGGCAGACATGGAAACGAAACTGCAATCCGCCCGTATCTTCCTGCGTCAGGCCGCCTGGAAGCTGGACAACAAGGCGCCGGATGCCTCGAAATTCTGCGCCATGGCGAAAATGTATGTGACCGACGTGTCCTTTGATGTCGCCAATGACTGCCTGCAACTGCATGGCGGCTATGGTTATTTGGCCGACTATGGCATTGAAAAGATCGTGCGTGACCTGCGGGTGCACCAGATTCTGGAAGGCACGAACGAAATCATGCGCCTGATCGTCAGCCGCCAGATGCTGGCGGACCGCGGCTGATGTCCGACATCCATATTCGCATCGAAGGTCAGGCTGGACGCATCACCCTGACCCGCCCCAAGGCGCTGAACGCGGTCACCTATGACATGTGCATCGCGATCGAAACCGCATTGGACCAGTGGCGCGACGATGACGCCGTGACCCTGGTGATCCTGGACGCCGAGGGCGACAAAGCCTTTTCGGCCGGCGGCGACATTGCCGACCTGTACGCGACCGGCAAGGCAGGCGATTTCGCTTTCGGTCAAAAATTCTGGCGCGATGAATACCGGATGAACGCCAAAATCCACGAATACGCCAAGCCCATCGTCAGCTTTCTGCAAGGCTTTACCATGGGCGGCGGCATGGGGGTTGGCTGTCACGGATCGCACCGGATCGTCGGTGAAACCAGCCAGATCGCCATGCCCGAGGTCGGCATCGGCCTGGTCCCCGACGTGGGCGGATCGCTGATCCTGGCCGGCGCGCCCGGCCATCTGGGCACCTACGCGGCGACCACCGGCGCGCGGATGAATGCGGGCGACGCGATCACCATCGGCTTTGCCGACATGTTCATTCCCCAGGACAAATGGCCTGGCCTGATCGAAACACTGGTGAAAACCGGAAATGTTGAAATACTGCAAGGCAAACCGGCGCCTGATGGGGTCATTACCCCCCAAAAGGTTGAAATAGATCAACACTTCGGCGCGGCCACCCTGCCCGATCTGCTGGCATCCCTGCGCGCATCAGACAGCGAATTCGCCCAAAAAACGCTAAAAACGCTGCTGCGCAATTCGCCCTTGTCGATGGCTTACACAATCGAAATGATGCAACGCCTGAAGGGTATCACTGACATTCGCGCCGCTCTGCAATTGGAATACCGCTTCACGTTCCGCGCAATGGAACATGGCGATTTCATCGAAGGTATCCGCGCGGCGATCATCGACAAAGATCGCCGCCCGAACTGGCGTCATGACGCCGATGACTTGCCGCAAACGGCAATTGACACCATGCTTGCCCCGCTGGGCGACAACGCTTTGACATTCTGAGGAGACAGCCATGAAAATCGGATTTATCGGACTGGGCAACATGGGTGGCCCGATGGCCGCAAACCTTGCCAAAGCAGGCCACGAGGTCGTGGGCTTTGACATGGCCGATGTCACCATCGATGGCGTGAACATGGCGGACACCGGGGCTGCGGCCGCAACCGGCGCGGATGTGGTCATCACCATGCTGCCCAACGGTGCGATCCTGCGCGCAGTCGCCGCCGAATTGATCCCGGCCATGTCAAAAGGTGCGGCCTTGGTCGACTGTTCCACGGTCGATGTAGAAAGCGCGCGCGCCGTGTCCGATGACGCCACGGCGGCGGGCCTGTTGTTCGTGGATGCTCCCGTTTCGGGCGGCGTCGGCGGCGCGTCCGGTGGCACACTGACCTTCATGGCCGGGGGCAGCGCGGATGCCTTTGCCAAGGCCGACCCGCTGTTTGACATCATGGGCCAAAAGGCCGTGCATTGCGGTGACGCGGGCGCGGGCCAGGCCGCCAAGATCTGCAATAACATGATCCTGGGCATCACCATGGCTGGCACCTGCGAAGCCTTTGCTTTGGCGGACAAATTGGGCCTGGACCGGCAGAAAATGTTCGACGTGGTCAGCACTTCGTCGGGCTATAGCTGGTCGATGAACGCCTATTGCCCGGCGCCGGGTGTGGGGCCGACGTCGCCCGCCGACAACGACTATAAACCCGGGTTCGCTGCTGAGCTGATGCTGAAGGATCTGCGCCTGTCGCAACAGGCCGCCGAAGCGGTCGACGCCGACACCCCGATGGGCGAACGCGCCACCCAGCTGTATACCGATTTCGTCGACGACGAAGACGGTTTGGGCCAGGATTTTTCGGCCATGTTGCCCCGGTTCGAAAAACGCTCTCGCGGCTGATACCTGCACGGGTATACTGGGCCCATGACATGGACCCAGTATACCCAGGACATCGCCACGCTGGACGCGCCCGCCCGCGCGTTGTTGGACACGCTTGCGCCCGTGGAGGTCCCCGCGGGTGCCGTTCTTTTTTGCCCCGGTGAGGCTGTCAAAGGCTATGTCGTCATGCTGTCGGGTCAGGTCGATGTGGAACTGGTCGGCCCCAATGGGCGCGATATTCTGCTGTATCGTGTGGCCCCTGGGCAGAGCTGTATTCAGTCAACATTGGGCCTGTTGGGCGGCGATGATTACACCGCCGAGGCCACTGCGGACGGCCCCGCAAAGCTGGTTCTGATCCCGCGCGACGTGTTCTTTGCGCTTCTGGATGCGTCCGCCGGGTTTCGCCGGCTGGTGTTTTCCGCCTTTGCTGACCGCATGCAAACGATGATGCAGCTGATTGAAAACGTAAGTTTTATGAGCGTCGAATCCCGTCTGGCCACGCTGATCCTGGAGCGCGCGACGCAGGACAGCCTGCATATGACACAGGCCGATATGGCCACCGCGATCGGGTCCGCCCGCGAGGTTGTCTCGCGCCGTCTGGACCGCTGGGCCAAGGCCGGGATCGTCACCCTTGAACGAGGTGAAGTGACCATCACCGACCGCACCGGACTGGAAAGATTACAAAAATCGCCTGCTGTGTGACCCCGTCACATGCCTTTGCCCGTCAAGCGGCATAAACTCCCCCCAAACAGAGGAAAGGAAACACCATGTTCAAGAAAAACGAAGGCAATCTGGATCGTATTCTGCGCGTTGCCGTAGGTCTGGCATTGATCGCTTGGTATCTGCTGGCCAGCGGCCCGATCTGGGCGCTGATCGGTATCGTGCCACTGCTGACCGGCGCGCTGGGATCCTGCCCGATCTATTCGATCCTGGGCATGAACACCTGCCCGATGAAGAAGTAAAACGCGCAGGACAGACAAGTAAAAACGCCGGGGACAGCCCCGGCGTTTTTCGTTTCATGTGTGGTGGTCTTAGTTCGTGATGATTTCTGGCCCCATCAGGCTGTTGGGCAGCCAGGTCGACAGGAACGGGATGTAAGTCACCATGATCAGGAAGACGAACAGCACGGCCAGGAAGGGCAGCGCGGCCTTCACGACCCGCATCATCGGCATGCCCGCGACCCCAGAGGTGACGAACAAGTTCAGCCCGACCGGTGGGGTGATCATGCCGATCTCCATGTTGACGACCATGATGATACCCAGGTGGATCGGGTCGACGCCCAG
>DFBF01000080.1:8507-17627 GCA_002367285.1 Rhodobacteraceae bacterium UBA3087
ACGATAATCAGGAACATGATCTTGCCGAACCCTGCGCTCAGCATCGCGCCTGCGATCTGTTGCGGGATCTGTTCATCAGTCAGAACATGTTTCAGGATCAAGGCGTTGGCGATGATGAACATCAACGTGATGGTCAGGCGTCCGGCCTCAAACAACGTGTCGCGGGTGTCTTTGTGGAAGAACCCGGTGACGATGGCGGCAGGTTTCTGAAACACCGTGCGCTTGCCGTCGCCCTTGTCGGCCAATGGCCCCATGTCACGATAGACGAATGTCGCCACGAAGAACGCATAGACGGACGCGACGGCGGCCGCCTCTGTTGGGGTGAACAGGGCCTTGGTCAAACCGGGAACGCCATAGATCCCGACCATGATGATAACAATCAGCATCAGGCCCCAGAACGCATCGGCAAAGGACGTCCAGACCTCGCGCCAGCCCTGAAAGTCGCCCTTGGGCATGTTCTTGATCGTCGCCATCACATAGATCGCGATCATCAGCATGACACCAGCCATGATGCCGGGAATGACACCGGCCAGGAACATGCGCCCGACGGAGACTTCGACAGCAGATGCATAGACGACCATGACAATGGACGGCGGGATCAGGATGCCCAGCGTGCCGGCGTTACAGATCACACCAGCGGCGAAATCTTTCGTGTATCCAACCTGTTGCATGGCGGCGATAACGATGGTGCCGATGGCCACGACGGTCGCCGGGGACGACCCGGACAGGGCGGCAAACAACATGCAGGCAAACACGCCGGCAATGGCCAGACCGCCGCGTAAATGGCCGACACAGGCGACGGAAAACCGGATGATCCGTTGTGCCACACCACCCGTCGACATGAAGGATGACGCCAGAATGAAGAATGGGATCGCCAGCAGGGTATAGTGCCCCGCTTCGGCCTGATAAAACGTCTGCGCAACCGAGGCCAGCGAGCTTTCGGAAAAGATCAGCAAGAAGATGATGGAACTAAGGCCCAGCGACACCGCGATCGGCACACCGATCAGCAGAAAGCCAATGACCATGGCAAATAGAAAGACGACGTCCATGGTTTATTCCTCCCACTGGTGGTCTTTGAGGTGCTCGATCTCGTCCTCGACCTCGTGACTGACGATCAGGCTTTCGGCCTGTCCGCGCCAGATGCGGATTGTGGCTTGCACAAAGCGGAACAACAGCAACGCCATGCCGACGGGCAGGATCACATAGGGGATCACGCGGGGCAGTTTGTCATAGACCTCGCCCTGATTGATCAGGTCTTCGAGAAAACGGAAAATGCCCAGCATCGGCACCTGATCGGTGATGTACCAGGCCTGGTCGCGGGTCTTTTCAAAGCCGGTCGGGAACCAGCGGCCCGAGGTCCGGTCCAGCCCCGCATAGGGCGCCCAGTAATCCCACGCGCCCTTGAGCAGCAGCGACGCATAGATGATGCACAGCACCCCGGTCGCCAGCGCAACGATCTTGCGCGTCTTGGGTGTCATCATGTTGGTGATGGCATCGACCCCCAGATGAGCCGTGACCTTGACGCCATAACTGACCCCGAACAGCACCAGCCAGGCAAACAGGATCAGAGTGACTTCGAGACCCCAGATCAGGGAATCATCAAAAAACTTGCGCAAGATCACATTCGTGAAGGTGATCATGGTCATCAGACCCAGGATCAGCGCAATCGCCGTTTCCTCGAACCCGGTTGATTTGGTGGGTGTGCTCATGGTTGTCCCCTCCCCATGATGCAGGGTGGGCATGGCCCGGCGAACCGGACCATGCTTTCATGTCAAACGCTTAGTGCTGTGCGTTGATTTCTTGGGCGATGGCGATGTTGTCCGCACCCACGTCGGCTTCGAACTGGCTCCAAACCGGCTTCATCGCATCAACCCAGGCCTGACGCTGTTCTGCGGTCAGGCTGCGCACGACACCACCGGCGTCGATCACCGACTGTTTGGCGGCTTCGTTCACGCCAAAGGCCTCGCCGTTCCGGGTCTGGGTGACGTCGGCCATGATGGCCGACAGCTGGTCACGCACGCCCGCGTCCAGACCTTCCCACCAATCCACATTGGTTACGACAAGATAGTCGATGATGCCGTGGTTGGTTTCGGTCACGCCGTCCTGCACTTCGAAAAACTTCTTGCCATAGATGTTGGACCAGGTGTTNNGTCACACCATCCTGAACTTCAAAGAACTTCTTGCCGTAGATATTGGACCAGGTGTTTTCCTGACCATCCACAACGCCGGTTTGCAGCGCGCCGTAAACTTCGGAAAACGCCATCGGCTGCGGGCTTGCGCCAATCGCTTCCATCTGGGCCACCAGCACGTCCGAGGTCTGAACCCGGAACTTCAACCCGGCTGCGTCAGACGGCAGCACAAGCGGCTTGTTGGCCGAGAACTGTTTCAGACCATTGTGCCAGAATGCCAGGCCCAGCAGACCGCGACGGGTCATGCTTTCTTTCATCGCCTGACCGGTTTCCGACAGCTGGAACGCGTCAACTGCATCCATGTTCTTGAACATGAAAGGCAGATCGAAAATGCGGAATTGCTTGGTGAAGGCTTCGAATTTCGACAAGCTGGGCGCGGCCATCTGCACGTCGCCTTGCAACATCGCCTCCAGCACCTGGTTGTCGTTATACAGCGTCGAGTTCGGGTAAACCTCCATACAGGCGGTCCCGTTCATTTCTTCGTTCACGCGGTCGGCCAGCAGCGAGGCGGCGATGCCCTTGGGGTGCTTGTCCGAATTGGTAACGTGGCTGAACTTGATGACAATCTCGCCTTCGTCACACGCGGCCGCAGCAGCGTTTGCAGTGACGGACAGGGCCAGAGCCGTGGCGGCCATGGTCAGAAATTTCATGTGATGTGTCCTCCCAGACATTTCAGTGTCAGGCCCCTTGGGGGCGCGTAGAGCTATTTGGGCATGGCTTAGGCACAACGCTCAAGGAAAAGGCGCAAGCGGAACACGCCTTAGGGTTTTTATGCGCCTTTACAATCCCCTGCGCAGGAAAAAACATGGGGCCACCGGCCCGATATGGCTATGGGTGGGCGGTTCGTCACACAGGCAAATCCCGGCACTGTGCGAAAAACCGCACAATATGCGACTCTCTGAATTTATGCCCAGACGCGGCGTGTCCCCAGCCCGACACCAAGACCCACAAGCCCGGCGGCGACCCAGTTCACGCCAATCACGTTGTCAGCCCCAATGCCGCCCAGCGCCATCAGCACCAGCCCCGCACAGGTGACCAGGGCGCCCGGAACGGCCTGCCAGGGCCCCGGTTGGGCCTTCTCAGACGCCCGGCTGCCGCTTTCAAAGCGCAAGAACACCAGGACCAGCGGGATCAGCATGGCGACGAAACAGACCAGCCAGATCGGGCGTTTCGCCCACCAGTCGCCCGTGCCCGGTTCCAACCCAAGCCCCAGATCACCCAGCAAAACCGCAATGCCAATGACTGCGATCATCGCCGTGATATGCCACAGATAAACCGACATGATCATCTGGTTCAGCACGATCACCCAGGACCAGGGCCGCACATTCATCAGCCAACGCGACACAGCGCCCGACACCAGCACGATAAACCCGATTTGCACGCTGCCCAGCGCCAGCATGGCCGTGGTCGGCGGACGGGTATTCGAAAATTCCTCGCCCGGCACGCTGACCATGCCAACCGGGAAATCCAGCACCGAAATCAGCACATACATCCACACAACGCCCACCGCGATGAAGCCCAGCGCATAGGCGTTGGGGCGTTCTGCACTGCGCCACCAGTATCCCAGCTGATGCACGCCCAGCCAGACAAAGCCATAGTTCGACCACCGCAGCCATTGCTGATCCAGCCCGAAAGCGATGGTATCAACCGCAATCGCGCCCCCGGCCAGCAGCAGCACCGAGGCAAAGCCGATCCGATCCCAAACCGCCGCGCTGATCGGCACGACCACCGTGATCACGATATATACGGCCAGGAACCACACCGGCACCAGGGACGCCTGCGAGGCCGCCTTGATCAGATCACCAGACACACCCGCCCGCGTCGCGATGAAGGCCGCCACGGCCCACAGCGTGACCAGCGGCAGGGCCGGCTTCAACAGCCGCGCCAAACGCGAAGATATCCAGACCCGCGCCCGCGCCGGGTCGCGTTTGGCCGAATTCCACGACAGTCCGTTGGAAAACCCACCAACGAAAAAGAACACTGGCATGACCTGAAACAGCTAGGTCGCATATTGCGTCCAGGGCTGTTCGGCCAGCAGGATCGTGAATTCCAACCTGTCATCGCGCACGACCGGGGCGACCAGCAACCAGTGGCCCAGAATGACGAACATAATCGCCACGGCGCGATAGAAATCCACGGCGCGATTGCGACTTTCGGGGGTGTTTTCGGCGGCCCAACGGGCCCGCGCCATCATGCCCTTAGGCATTTCCAGAGGGGTCTCTTCACTCATAATCACTTCTCTCGTTATGCTTTTTGAAAGCCTAACAGCCGCGAGGTTCAAAAGGAACCGTCGCCTAGCTGCGGAAATCTTCGGGGCGAATGGCGTGGCGCGTCAGCTTGTCATAAAACGTCTTGCGCGGCAGTTTCAGATCACGCGCCGCCGCGCTGGCCCCACCTGCGTGACGACGCAGCGCCTCGATCAACAGCGACCGTTCCACCTGGGCCAATTGCTCTGCCAGGCCCAGCCCGGCGCCCTCGTCCGCCTCGCCCAAACCCATGGCGAACCGCATCGCGGTGTTCATCAGCGCGCGCGCATTGCCGGGCCAGTCCTGCGCCATCAGATGGGCCAGAACCTCTTGGGTGATTTCGGGCTGGGGCAGCGCGGCTTGCTCGCAGGCAATGGCAACGTAGTGGCGAAACAGAACCGGGATGTCCTCTTTGCGCTCGCGGATCGCGGGGATGCGAATGCGCATGATATCCAGCTTGTAAAACAGATCGAGATTGAACCGCCCCGCCCCGACCTCGCCGTCCAGATCGCGGTATGTGCCGGCCACGACACGCGCGCCGCCGGGGCGATCCAACAGTTCGAGCAACAGGAATTGCACGCCGGGGTCCAGAGCGGCGACCTCGTCCAGGAACAAGGTGCCCCCTTCGGCGCGGGCGAAACCGTCGGTCAGAGCCTCGCCACCCAGACCGGCGGCGGGCAGTTTCACGAACGGACGCATGGCGGCGCCCGACAACAGATGCACGACCTCGGCCACTTTCGATGTACCGCTGCCTGCTTCGCCACAGATCAGCACCTCGGCCTTGGTGCGGGCGGCCGCGCGCACCCGCCTGCGCAGGTCTTCGGCCAACTGACTATCGCCAAACAACAGCCGCGCGGCAGCGTCGCCCTTTTCGGCCTGAAGTTTCAGATGCCGGTTTTCCACCACCAGGCTGCGCGTGCGCATGGCGCGTTCAACGACGGCCAACAAGTCACCGGGATCACAGGGTTTTTCCAGGAGATCAAAGGCGCCATGGGACATGCCCCGCACCGCCATGGGAATGTCACCTTCGCCGGTCAACAAGATGACCGGCAGTTCCGCATCGACCTTTTGCGCCCAGTCCAGCAAGGCGAACCCGTCCTTGCCGGGCATCCGAATATCGCTGATCACCACGCCTTCGAAACTGGGCGCGATATGATCCTTGGCCTCGATATAGGACGCCGCCAGCACGGGATCAAACCCGGCCAGTTCCAGCGTCTGGCCCAGGGCCTCGCGCACCATTGCGTCATCATCGACCAGCAGCACCCTCATGCGGCGACCTCCCTTAGGCTGGGGTCCAAATCGACGGTGAACACCGCGCCGCCATCCGGATGGTTGGCGCCCCGGATCACCCCGCCAAAGCTTTGCACCAAGCCATAGGAAATGGACAGGCCCAACCCCATGCCCTCGGCGGCGCCGACCTGTTTGGTTGTGTAAAAGGGTTCGAAAATCCTGTCGGGGTCGGCAATGCCGGGGCCGGTGTCACGCACGCTCAACAAGACGCGCGGCCCGTCGCGCAGGGTGATTTCCAGGCGCCGCTCGGGGGCGTCTTCCATCGCGTCCGCCGCGTTGCCGATCAGGTTCATCGCCACCTGTTGCAGCCGGACTTCGCCGCCACGTGCCCTCACAGGCAGGCTGGGACGGAGCCAGTCAACCGTGATCCCCGCCAGCTTGCCAGTCGCCATTTCCANNGCGCGCAGGTTCTTGATGATCCGCCCCATGCGCCGCGCCAGTTCGGAAATCCGCGTCAGGTTTTGCGCCGCTGTATCGGGCCTGCCGCGTTCCAGAAACTGCGTGCCGTTTTCGGCGAAACTGCGGATCGCCATCAACGGCTGGTTCAGTTCATGCGAAATCCCCGCCGACATCTGGCCCAAGGCGGACAGCTTGCCGGCCTGCACCAGATCGGCTTGCGCCTTGCGCAACGCCGCCTCGGCCGCCGTGCGTTCGCCGACCTCGCGCGTCAGATCCGCGTTGGCCGCCGACAGGGCCTGGGTGCGCTTGGCCACCCGCGCCTCAAGCCGCGCGTTTGCTTCGGCCAAGGTGCGCCGCCGTAACGTGGCCAAGGCCAGAAACGCGCCAAACACCAGGCACAGGGCCGCCGCGACAGCCGCCTGCAACACCGCCGTGCGCATGGCCGGCGCCGTATCCAACAGGATCTCGGCCGTCATGCCGATCACCGGAAAATCGCGCAACAGGTGCAAGGCGCGGGCCGGCAGATACGGCCCACCATCAACGCTCCAGATGTCATGACCGCCGGTCCTGCGCGCGGTGTACGGCACGAACCCTTCGTCCGAGAACCGGTCAACCAACACCAGTTCGGACCGGTTCGACACAAACACCCGCCCTTTGCGGTCAAAGAAATAGACCGCCGAGGCCGTGGTCGGCCAGTTCTGTTCGAACAGCCAGATGTCGACCTCGACCACCACAGCGCCACGCGCCGGGCCCCCATTGGCGAACACCGGGGCGGCGAAGGTAAACAGACGGCGCGTCAGACCCGAGGGCGCGACCTGCGCCGCATTCGTCACCCCCAACGCGCCGTTCAACGCCCGACGCAACGGCAACGCGGCCCGGTCCCGCGGCGGCGCGTCGTCCCGCGATGTGGCCACAACCTGCCCCATATGGTCGACCAGCTCGACACCAATGGCACCCGTCTTGTCGGCCATCGACAACAACAGTGCGCGCGCCTCGCTCGGGCTGCCCTGCCCGCGCAAAAGCGCAAGAAGATCAGGGTGTTCCGCCAGGATCACCGCCAGTTCACGATACCGAAACAGGTGGCGCGTCAGCCGGTCTGACGCCAGCGCCAGATCGGATTGCGCCCGGTCCGCCAACTGATCCAGCGCCCCGCGCCAGGCCACGGTCCAAACCCCGGCCGTGAACAGGGCCACGGCCAGCAGAAAAGGAATGATCCAGACAGATCGCAAAGTTCTAAACATCCCCGCCACCATAAAAAACCGATCTTGCAAAGGCCAGCGCGTTCCCCGACTGTGCCCGGATGTTGCATCTGACCCAATCCGCCACCGACCCGGCCTTTGTTCAGGATCCCTATCCGTTCTATGCGCGCGCGCGGGCCGGGGGCGATCTGGTCTGGTGGGAGGAATACAACATGGTCATGGCAACCAGCCTTGCGGCCGTGAACGCCCTGTTGCGCGACCGCCGCTTTGGGCGTGAACCGGTCACGCCGCGCGCCTTTCCCGACCACCTCGCGTCGTTTTACGCGGTCGAGGCGCATTCGATGCTGGAGCTCGAAGCCCCCCGCCACACCCGCCTGCGATCACTGGTTCTGCGCGCCTTCACCTCGCGCCGCATCGCCGGGTTGCAGCCCGAAATCGCAACCCTCGCGCACGAGCTGATTGACGCCTTTCCAGCCGGGGATTTCGACCTTCTGCCCGCCTTTGCCACCCGCATTCCGGTGATCATCATCGCCCGCCTACTGGGCGTGCCCGAAGCCATGGCCGACGACCTGCTGGCCTGGTCCAATGCCATGGTGTCGATGTATCAGGCGCGGCGCACGCGGGTGATCGAAGACCAGGCCGTGGCGGCCACCGAAGCCTTCGTCGCCTTCATGCGGCGCTATGTCGAAGACCGGCGCCAGGACCCGCGCGACGACCTGATCACCCAGCTGATTGCCGCAGAAGAAGGCGGTGAAAAACTGTCGACAGATGAGCTGATCACCACCTGTATTCTGCTGTTGAACGCGGGGCATGAGGCCACGGTGCATGCCATGGCGAACGGGGTAAAAACCCTGCTGGAGCATGATCTGCGTCCAGGTGCGGACATCATCGAAACCGCCAGTGAAGAGACCCTGCGCCTGGATCCGCCGCTGCATATGTTCACACGCTATGCATATGAAGATATTGACCTTTTCGGACACAGCTTCAAACGCGGGGATGAGATGGGGCTGCTGCTGGCCTCAGCCAATCGCGACCCGGCAGGTTGGGACAAGCCGGACCAGTTCGACCCAATGCGCCCGATCAAACCCAATACCAGCTTCGGCGCCGGAGCGCATTTCTGCGTCGGCGCCCCCCTGGCGCGGCTTGAGCTGAACACCGCCCTGCCGATCCTATTTGACCGCTGCCCAACCCTTGCGCTGGCCGAGGCCCCGCAATACGCGGATGTCTACCATTTCCACGGGCTGAAACGCCTGATGGTCCGACGCTAAACGCCCCCCACACACCCGCCTGAGCCCCCATAGTGGGGGCGAGGTATCAAGCGTCGCGCAAGCGACCCAATTGGGTCACGTCTGAGTCACATCAAACTGGCAATTCGGTGGTGAATTTGATTTCCTCCATCGACAGCAACGCCGTCACGTTGAACACTTTCACCTCGGAAATCAGCGCCTGATAGAACACATCATAGGCCCGCGCATTTTCGACCCGCACCTTCAGGATATAATCGATCTCACCCGCCAATCGGTGCGCCTCTAACACCTCAGGGCGTTCGCGCAGCGCCTTCAGGAACGTGCCCTGCCACTCTGCCTCATGCTCGGATGTGCGGATCAGCACAAAGAAACAAGCCTCAAACCCCAGCGCTTCGGCGTCCAGCAAAACCGTCTGCTGGCCAATCACGCCGCCTTCGCGCATCTTGCGAATCCGGTTCCACACGGGCGTCTTCGAAGACCCCACGGTTTTCGCAATCACATCCAAGGATTGCGACGCATCGCGCTGAAGCTCGCGCAGGATTTTCCGATC
>DFBF01000080.1:17710-18302 GCA_002367285.1 Rhodobacteraceae bacterium UBA3087
AGCGGGAAAAACATGGAACATTTTTCCTTACCAACCGCCGGATACCTGCCTTGCATGGGAAAATGTCCTATATTCCACATGAACGCAACAGAAATACCGGAGCATCCCATGGCCCGCGCCTTTACCCCCAAAGTCGTCACCGCGAACGACCTGCTGTCCGGCGACGTCATCTATTTGGCCCAGAATGGCAGCTGGGTACGCGATCTGCGCGACGCCGCCCTGCTGGGCGACGAAGCCGACGCAGGTGCCCGTCTGTTTGAGGCCGAAACCCAGCCCCATATCGCCGTCGGCGCCTATCTGGCCGACGCCGTGGCCAGCGACGCAGGCCCCCAGCCCTGCCATTTCCGCGAGAAATTCCGCGCCAAAGGCCCGTCAAACTACGCCCACGGCAAACAGGAACTGGCCGCACAGGATCAAACCCATGTATGACTATTCCGACTTTGACGAAGGTTTCGTGCGCGCCCGCGTGGATCAGTTCCGCCACCAGGTTGAACGCCGCGTGGCGGGCAACCTGACCGAGGACGAATTCAAGCCCCTGCGCCTGATGAACGGGCTGTACCTGCAACTACACGCCTATATGTTGCGCGTCGCC
>DFBF01000170.1 GCA_002367285.1 Rhodobacteraceae bacterium UBA3087
CCAAGTCCCAATCTGCGTGGGGGGGCACACTGTACTTCTTCGACAATTCCGCCAATGTCATTTCTTCGCGGATCGCCTCAAGCGCAACCTTGGCCTTGAAATCGGGCGAATGGTTCTTTCGTTTCGTCATTTTGAACCATCTCTTTCACAAGTTGATCCACCTTAACGACTGGTCCGAAATCCCGCGAGCACCTCTGGTCCTGGGCACGGTCAGTCTACAGCTGAATTTCTGAGCGTCAGAGTGACACAAGGGAAAGGTTAACAACCCTCTTTCCCGAACGAATCACCCGTGTTACCCTGTCGGTAATAAAAAAATAATGAGGCAGGCAAACAGGTATGAAAACGGGCTTTCGTGGCACGTTTGTCATCTCCTGGTCGCAAACAGAAGTAGACGGTTTGACCGGGGCGCCAAAAACGGCGCTCGGCGTTGGCGCAAGCTGGCGTTGGAAAGGCAAGCCTGTGCGGGTGGACGGGCCCCCCGAGGTTCTTCTGTTGGAAAAAGCGAGCGGAGAGGCAGACCTTCGCAGACGCGCAGCACGCGCGGTGCATAAACTGGTGGGCGCGGCATTGATGCCAGGGCGCAAACTGAATGAGTTCGAGGTTGATGACCCCCATCTGAATGTTGGGTTCGAGGTCACCGACGGGCGACGAAGTTACATGATCACGGTGATCGAGGTGTCGGCGCAAACGGCGCCCCTGTTGATGTTCCTGGGCGATGTACCGCCTTCGGACACCGACCTGTGGGTGGTGCAGGCAACGATGGAGGCCAGCCAGGTGAACCGGCTGACCGATCAGCCAACCGGGGTGATCTGTTTCACACCGGGCACGCGCATTCGCACCGCGGATGGTGACATTCCGGTCGAACATCTGAACGAAGGTGACCGCATTCAGACCCGTGACGATGGCAGCCAAGAGATCCTGTGGATCGGCCAGCGCCGCATCACCGGCGCCCGGCTGTATGCCATGCCGGAACTGCGCCCCGTGCGTCTGCGGGCAGGGGCATTGGGGCTGGATCGCCCGGACAGTGACCTGGTGGTCAGCCCGCAACACCGCATGTTGGTGCGCGGCCCCAAGGCGCAAGCCCTGTTCAATACGTCCGAGGTATTGGTCACCGCGCAGGACCTGATTGACGATCGACGCGTGCATGTGGATCACTCTCTGCGCGAGGTGACCTATTACCACCTGTTGCTGGAACGCCACGAAGTTGTCTGGGCCAACGGGCTGGAAACCGAAAGTTTTCACCCCGCCAATACCGCGCTGGATACGGTCGAGGAGCAGCAACGCGCCCGTCTGGTCGAAATGTTCCCTGAACTGGACTATGACCCCTCGGCCTATGGCGATTATGCCCGGCGCATGTTGACCCGGCCTGAGGCCGCTATTTTGCAGAGCGACGTGGCATAAGGCGTTTCGGGCGTTGACTCTGTGTTTCATGGCGCTATAAGCCCCCATCCGGTCCCGCGAGGGGCCGGTTTTCATTGGTGTTGGTGGNNTGCGAAGCCCTAAAGAAGGAGAACAGCCGTGACCAAACGCACGTCTGCCAAGTACAAAATTGACCGCCGGATGGGTGAAAACATCTGGGGTCGTCCGAAATCCCCCGTCAATCGTCGTGAATATGGCCCCGGCCAGCACGGTCAGCGTCGCAAGGGCAAACTGTCGGACTTTGGTCTGCAGCTGCGCGCCAAGCAGAAGCTGAAAGGCTACTATGGCGATCTGACGGAAAAACAGTTCCGCCGCATTTACACCGAAGCTGAGCGCGTCAAAGGCGACACCGGTGAAAACCTGATCGGCCTGCTGGAGCGCCGCCTGGACGCTGTTGTGTACCGCGCCAAGTTTGTGCCGACCGTTTTCGCCGCCCGTCAGTTCGTGAACCACGGCCACGTGACCGTGAACGGCAAGCGCGTCAACATCCCGTCCTACCGCGTGAAAGAAGGCGACGTGATCGAAGTTCGTGATCGTTCCAAGCAACTGGCCGTTGTGGTCGAAGCCGCAGCCCTGGCCGAACGTGATGTGCCTGATTATCTGGACGTCAACCACGGCAAGATGGTCGCCACCTTCACCCGCACCCCGACGCTGGGCGACGTGCCGTACCCGGTGATGATGGAGCCGAACCTGGTCGTCGAATTTTACGCCAAGAACTAAGCGTTCTTTGCTTGCGATATTGCGAAAGGGCTGCCTTTGGGCGGCCCTTTTTGCGTTCACGCTTTGCTTACCGTCGTTGTGCTATGGCTGTGGCTTGTGGCCCAAGCGGAGCGCGGAATGAACCTGTATCACTGTATGATTGACCTGCATCGCGACACTTACGCGTTGAATTTCGTGCGCGCGGTTGGCGAATGGATGGGGCATCTGGACGACCAGGGGCTGATCGGCGAATGGCGTCTGATGCGGCGCAAGCTGAACCTGGCCTCGGATGCGCACCGGGACTTTCTGCTGGAAATCGAAGTGGCGGATCTGGCGCAGCTGGATCGTCTGTTCAACCATGTCTGCGAGGCCTCGGATGAGGTTGAGCGATTGCACACCCGCGTGCACAATATGATCGACACTGTCGAATTCGGGCTGTACCGCCCCTATCCCGACCCCGCGCGGGTCGAACGCGCGGCGTTGCTATAGGGGCAGGGGACGGGTTTCGGCGATGGTTTCCATGGCGAAATAGCTGGTGACTGAATCCAGCTCGACCCCTTCGATCAGCCGTTGATAAACGCGGTCATAGCTGGCCATGTCCTGAGTCACGACCTTGAGCTGATAGTCATAATCGCCGCCGATGCGGTGGAAATCCACCACTTCTGGAATGGTCAGGACATGGCGGCGAAAGGTCGCCAGCCAGTCCGCCGAATGGTGGCGCGTGCGCAGCATGACGAAGACAACCAAATCCAGGCCCAGGGCCTGCCGGTT
>DFBF01000177.1 GCA_002367285.1 Rhodobacteraceae bacterium UBA3087
CTCGTACATGGCCGGGCGGATCAGATCGTTCATCGCACTGTCAACAATCAGGAAATTGCGATCCTCGCCTTCTTTCACATAAATGACTTCGGTGACCATGATGCCGGCATTGCCGGAAATCAGACGGCCCGGTTCGATCTCAATCTCGCAGCCCAGATCACCGACGGTATCGCGGATCACCTGACCATATTCGATCGGCAAAGGCGGCGCGTCGTTTGAGCGTTCGTAAGGAATGCCCAAGCCCCCGCCCAGATCCAGACGGGTGATGTCATGGCCATCGGCGCGAAGCTGCCGGGTCAGATCGGCAACCTTGGTATAGGCCTGCCGGAAGGGTTCCAAATCGGTCAGCTGGCTGCCGATATGCACATCAATCCCGACCGCTTTCAGACCGGGCAGTTGGGCGATTTGCGCATAGACTTCACGCGCCCTTGCAATCGGAATGCCGAATTTGTTTTCGCTTTTGCCAGTGGCGATCTTGGCGTGGGTTTTCGCATCCACATCCGGGTTCACCCGCACGGTCACCGGCGCGATGACGCCCATGTCGCTGGCGACCTGTGACAGGACCAGCATCTCGGGTTCGCTTTCAAGGTTGAACTGGCGAATGCCGTGGGTCAGGGCCAGCTTCATTTCTTCGCGCGTTTTGCCGATGCCGGAAAACACGATGCGATCACCGGGCACACCGGCGGCCATTGCGCGGCGGTATTCCCCGCCCGACACCACGTCCATGCCCGCGCCCAGATCACCCAACAGCTTCAACACCGCCAGGTTGGAATTGGATTTCACCGCAAAGCAGACCAGATGATCCATGCCGGACAGCGCCTCGTTGAACAGCCCGATGTGGCGCGTCAGGGTCGCTGCCGAATAGGCATAAAACGGCGTGCCGACCTGTGCAGCAATATCGGAAATGGCAACATCTTCGGCATGCAGGATGCCGTCACGGTACAGAAAATGGTCCATGCGTTTGGGCCCTTGTGGTCATAGGTTTCAACGCGGCTATAGCAGAGGCGTGTGGGATTTCAACGACCGAAAACGCGGTCACACCGGGCGCGTGCGCAGAAACAGATACAGCGGCAACCCACAGCTGACCCCGATCAGAAAGGTCGCCGGGATGGCCCACAAAGCAGACCAGTTCTTGCGCACCCAGGTTTCCATCACGATCCAGGTGGTCAGGCTGATGCCCGCGATCAACAGGTCCCAGGCCGCCGCCTTGCCCGCCGCGTTCACCTGCCAGGCGTCGATCAACCCGCCGATGGACCACCCCACAGTGGAAAAATGGTCCCACAGGTGCATGCCGGGCAACAGGGCACCCAACAGGGTCAGAACCAGATAGGCGACCCTGAGGGCCGACATTATGCGTCGGCCTCGGCCGTCGGGCGAATGGGGTCACCATCCGCGCCACAGGCGGACAGGCTCAGGCCCATTGCCAGGAAACACAGGATCAACGCGGCACGGATCATGACAGCACCTCGCGCCAACGGGCGATCTGCTTGCGCACCTCAGAGGGCGCAGTACCGCCATAGGATGTGCGCGAGGCGACCGAGTTGTGGACGCCCAGCACGGTGAACACTTCGTCCGTGATCGCGCCGTGCACCGTTTGCATGTCGGCAAGCGTCAGGTCGGGCAGATCACAGCCGCGCCCCTCTGCCATGGCGACCAGCGATCCGGTCACATGGTGGGCATCGCGGAACGGCATGTTCAATGCGCGCACCAGCCAGTCGGCCAGATCTGTCGCGGTCGAAAAACCACTGCTGGCGGCGGCTTCAAGGCTTGCGGTATTGGCCTTCATGTCGCTGACCATGCCAGTCATCGCGGCCAGCGCCAGCATCAGGCTGTCGGCGGCGTCAAACACCTGTTCCTTGTCTTCCTGCATGTCCTTGGAATAGGCCAGCGGCAGGCCCTTCATCACCATCATCAGCCCGACATTCGCGCCCATGATCCGGCCAATCTTGGCGCGGATCAGTTCCGCCGCATCAGGATTTTTCTTTTGTGGCATGATGCTGGACCCGGTCGAGAACCGATCCGACAGCGCGACAAAGCGGAACTGGGCCGAAGACCAGATCACCAGCTCTTCGGCGAAACGTGACAGGTGCATGGCGCAGATCGAACTGGCCCCCAGGAATTCCAACGCAAAATCGCGGTCCGACACGGCATCAAGCGAATTGGCGGCGGGGCGGTCAAAGCCCAGCGCTTGCGCGGTCATGTGGCGGTCAATCGGGAAGGACGTCCCGGCCAGCGCTGCCGCCCCCAGCGGGCTTTCATTCATGCGCGCGCGCGCGTCTTTGAACCGCGACAGGTCACGGGCGAACATTTCAACATAGGCCATCATGTGGTGGCCCCAGGTGACAGGCTGGGCGGTCTGCAAATGGGTGAAGCCGGGCATGACCCAATCGGCGCCCGCCTCGGCCTGCGTCAACAGGGCGCGGATCAGCGCCTGAATGCCCGAAATGGCCGCATCATACTGATCGCGGGTCCACAGTTTGAAATCTGTGGCGACCTGATCATTGCGCGAACGCCCTGTGTGCAAACGGCCTGCGGGTTCACCGATCAGATCCTTCAGGCGGGCTTCGACATTCATGTGGATGTCTTCCAGCGCGGTCGAAAAGGCGAAATTGCCGCTGTCGATCTCTGACAAGACCGTGAGAAGGCCTTCCCTGATCGCATCCGCATCGCTATCTGTGATCACGCCTGTGGCGGCCAACATGGCGGCATGGGCGCGCGAGCCTTCGATGTCTTGTTGGGCCATACGCTGATCGAACCCGATCGAGGCATTGATTGCCTCCATGATCGCATCGGGTCCAGCGGCGAAACGGCCCCCCCACATGGCATTGGCTTGTTTGGTATCGGTCATGGCGTTTCTTTCGGAGGTCACATGTCAATCTTACGGTCTGTTCTGCTTTATACGGCGCTGGTGCTGGGTGCAAATGCTGCGGTGGCTGATATCGCCGCGCTGCGCGAAGGTTCCATGAAGAAGCTGAACCTGCATTCGGAACCGAAAGCGGCGGGCACGGCCACGTTTACGGACGCCGAGGGCGGCGAACACACGCTGGCGGAGTATCACGGCCAGGTCGTTTTGCTGAACTTCTGGGCCACGTGGTGCGCGCCGTGCCGCAAGGAAATGCCCGGCCTGAACGCGTTACAAGCCGAGCTGGGCGGCGAGGATTTTCAGGTCGTGACCATTGCAACGGGGCGCAACATGCTGCCCGCCATCACGCGGTTCTTTGACGAGGTCGGCGCGACGGACCTGCCCATCCTGTTGGACCCGAAACAAAAGCTGGCGCGCGACATGGCCGTGCTGGGCCTGCCCGCCACGGTGATCCTGGACCGCAAGGGACAAGAGATCGGCCGCCTGACGGGCGACGCGGAGTGGGACAGCGACAGTGCAAAAGCGGTGCTGCGGGCGTTGATTGGGGTGGCGGGGGAGGGCTGACCTTCCCGCCCACCGTTCTTGGCACACCGCAGTTTTTTGCTCAGTTGGCAACTGGGGTTGGTAGTCTCACATGGTGCGCAACTATCTTAAGGGTCGTGC
>DFBF01000293.1 GCA_002367285.1 Rhodobacteraceae bacterium UBA3087
CGACATTGAGAAACGCGATGGTGCACCGGAGCTGTGGCGCGCGGTGGACTGGGAGCCGCTGGAGATTTCCGCCGTTCCCATCGGAGCCGATCCGGGCGCGCAGGTTCGGGGTGATGACGCTCACGGCGAGACACAAAATCCCTGCGTCCTGACCCGTCAGAGCGGCACGACCCCAAATGAACACATTGAAATCACGAAAGGAAACGACATGCCGAAGAGCAAGAATCCGGTGGATGGTGAAGCCATCGAAACCCACCGCAGTGAAGGCGAAATGCAGACCCGCACTTCTGAGGCCACGGCGACGGCTCCTGCCCAGGAACCGCAGACCTTGCCCAACCCGGACGCAATCCGCACCGAAGAACGCCAACGGGCATCGGAAATCATGACCCTGTGCCGCCGACATGATCTTGACGGCCTGGCCGCTGACCTGATCGGGCGCGGCGTCACCCTGGATACCGCCCGGACCGAGATCCTCGACAAGATCGCCGATGCCGACCCGCTGCAAGGCCGGGTGCATGAACCGACCCCCGCGACCGCCCGTGGCAATGGTGACGCGGACACCGCCTATCGGGATGCCGTCGCGCAGGCTCTGCTGCACCGCCACAACCCCGGCAGCCATGAACTGACCAGCGCCGGGCGCGATTTCCGTGGCATGTCGCTGATCGAACTGGCGCGCCATGCGCTGGAACGGCAAGGTCAAACCACACGTGGCATGTCCCGCCTCGAACTCGCTGGGGAGGCGCTGGGCACCCGCGCTGCCGGGGCCATGTCCACATCCGACTTCCCGGCCATCCTTGCCAATGTCGCCAACAAAACCCTGCGCCAGGCCTATGCCAGCAGCCCGCGCACCTTCGCCGCCTGGGCGCGCCGCGCCACCATCACTGATTTCAAACCGGTCAGCCGCACGCAAATCGCCGGAGCCCCCGATCTTGAAAAGGTGCTGGAAAGCGGTGAATTCAAATACGGCTCCATCGGTGAAGGCAAGGAAACCTACGCATTGGCCACATACGGGCGGATCGTGGCAATCACCCGGCAGGTGCTGATCAACGATGATCTTGATGCGTTCACCCGCATTCCCTCGGCCTTCGGCGCAGCCGCCGCCGATCTGGAAAGCGATATCGTCTATGCGATCCTGACCCAAAACCCCAACATGGCCGACAACAAGGCGCTGTTTCATGCCAGCCACGGTAACCTTGGCACCGCTGCGGGCGTGACAGAAACTGCGCTGGGCGAAGCCTACCGTAAGTTCGGCTCCCAGAAAGGTCTCGAGGGTCGGCTCATCTCGATCCTGCCCAGCTATATCATCACGCCACCGGGCAGTCGCGCTATCGAGGCCCGCAAGCAGATGACGCAGACAACGCCTGCGGCAACGGCGGATGTGAACACCTTTGCCGGGCGCTTGCAGGTGATCGAAGAGCCGCGCCTCATTCCGCCCTCCGGCACTGACCCGTGGTTTCTGGCGGCGGATCCCGGGCGCGTCGATACCATTGAATACGCCTATCTCGATGGTCAGGAAGGTGTCTACACCGAGACCCGTACCGGCTTTGAGGTCGACGGGATCGAAATCAAGGCCCGACATGATTTTGCGGCCAAGGCGATCGACTGGCGCGGGTTGTTCAAGAACGCTGGTGTGTAACGCCATCTGGCCGGTGGCATAACGCTGCCGGTCCCCATCTCTAACGGAGAACCCCCATGAAAAACTACGTTTCCGCAGGCGACCACCTGTCCTTTACCACCGGTGCCGATATCGCTTCAGGTGATGCGGTGCAGCTTGGCGCATTGTTCGGTGTGGCCACCGGCGACATTGCCACCGGCGCTGAAGGCACCATCAAACTGACCGGCATTTTCGATCTGACCAAAGCCCCGTCGCAGTCCTGGTCCGTCGGGGTCAAAATCTATTGGGATGCAACCAACTGGTGGGCCACGACCACCGCCACCAGCAACACGCTGATTGGCGCGGCAGCTGCGGCAGTCGGTGGTGGCGCATCCGAAACCATTGGCCGCGTGCGCCTCAACGGCACGGTTTGATGGGCGCAACTGACAATGCTCTGGCCACGCTGTTCGCCAATCCTGTTATGGGCAAAGCAGCGCTGTGGTTCCCGGGTGGCACTGGCCCGGGGCAATCTCTGCGGGTGATCCTGCGTTCGCCCGATACGATCACAGAATTCGGCGCGGCGCGGGTTTGGTCGGAAACTGTGGTCGCCGACATTCGGGTGACGGAGGTCCCAAGCCTTGCGCCGGGTGACCGGATCGATATCGGCGGCGCTTCCTATAATGTACAGGGCGAGCCGATGCGAGATCGCGAGCGGCTGATCTGGACCGTGGAACTGGTGCCCGCATGAAGCTGAACGTGGAGTTCTCACCCGATCTGGTGGCGTTGCTGGAACAGGAGATCAAAGCCAGTGAGCGCGCGGTCACATCCGCCATGAAATCCGCCGGGGCCGAACTGAAGCAGGACTGGCGGGAACAAATCACCCGCGCTGGTCTGGGGCACCGCCTGCCGCGCACCATCCGCAACCGGACCTATCCGACCAGCGGTGACAGCATCAATGCCGCTGCCTTCATCTGGAGCAATGCCCCGGAAATCCTCAACGCTCATGATCGCGGCACGCTGATCCGCTCAAAATCCGGGTTCTGGCTGGCGATCCCGACCGAGGCCGCCGGAAAAGGGCGGCGCGGTGCGCGTCTGACACCAGCGGAATGGGAGCGCCGACGGGGCATACGGCTGCGGTTCATCTATCGCCGCAACGGTCCCAGCCTGCTGGTGGCCGAAAAGGCGCGGATCAACACGCGGGGGCTGGCTGTGGCTTCGCGATCAAAGACCGGGCGCGGGCAGGTCAGCGCGCCGATATTCCTGTTGGTGCCGCAGGTGAAACTGCGCAAACGGCTTGATCTGGCGCGGGATGCGGAGAAGGTGGCAGGGACGGTGCCGGGGTTGATTGTGGAAAGGTGGAGCACCTTGAAGTGAGGGCCTAATCTGTGTATCTCTCGAGATCGGTGGAACCCCATTGGTGCTAATCTTGAGCGCTGCCAATCCAGCTTAGAGGAAGAACAAGTTGACGATTGATGATTTAATTTCCGAAATCAAGAGAAGCACTCAGCATATCTACCTCTATCACTTTACAGACAAATCCAATCTTGAGTCTATCAATGTGAAAGGGCTTCTATCCAAGAAAAAAATGAGAGCAGAGGGGTGGTGGCCCGAAAGAACTGGAGGGAATGAACTCAGCCATAGCCTCGATACTTATAGAGGGATCGACCCATTTGTAAGTTTATGCATGACTCAAAACCATCCGATGAAATTTACCGCATGCAGCACTGGATCACTTAGTGAACCAGTGTATTTGGCGATTCAGCCAGAAATTCTTAAAATCCCGGGGACTAAGATGGCCTTTGGTGTTGCAAATGCCAATGACACAGAGATTCTTCCGTTAGAAGAAGCTCTGGATAAGCTCGACACAGAGGTAATCTACAGGCGCACTGAATGGGCAGATCCTGATGTAAATCTGCGTTTGCGAGCTGCCGAAAAATATGAAATTCTGATTCCAGAGACCGTGCCACGGGATCTGATTGCTGGGACTTGCTAAGTGGCAAATCGACCTGTGTTCATTCCGGAATACAGCGGCCACCAATTGGTTCAAGAGAAAGCATTTGAGTTCGAGTGGTCGCCAGGATTCGCAGAAGTTCAAAAGAAGAAGAACGTTATCGCACTTCATTGTGCCGCTAAGCGCAGTGGCATTTTGCGAATTCTTGAGATTTCTTCAAAGTCTGAAGATGAACTTGGAAGACGGCTTAGTGCATTTAGTCTGAAAATTCAAATTGGTAACGCAAAGTTCCCGCTTGAGAGTGTCTATCAGGGTTCAAAGTCCTTTGAAAAAGGCGGGCCATATTCGGAAGTTTTTTCGCTTTCCCCGCGGGATGCAAAACGCTTCATCCGAGAACTGAATTGCGGGAAAATTATCGGGTTTGAACTTGAAGGTGAAAAATACCCACTCTCGCCTAAAAATGCGTTCTATGACTGGCTGTATATCAGATCTCTAAGTCAACATGCGAAGTGGATAGAAGAAAACGTTAATTATGAGGCGTTCACGGATATAGAATTCAACCCAGCCAAACAGGTAAATTGCCAAGCAAGAGCATTTGCAGAACTTCTCAGTTTACTTAAGAAAAGAAAATTGAGCCGAGCAGCTTCGGATTTCCAATTCTTTTCCTCAATGCTTCGAACTATATAAACCTTATTCGCGTGTTCTGTCCTGCGAGTTTAGTTGGGTTACGGATTTGACCTAAGCCAAAAAAGACACTGGGAAACCGATGCCCACACCCCGAGAAACCATCCTGCAAGCGCTGCTTGCGGCACTGCAAACCGTGCCCAATGCAACCGTTCTGCGCGAAGAGGTGCTGCCCGAACGATTGCCCGGAGGCGGCCTGTTGATCCTGCGCGACGGCGATCCCGGCGCGCCGGAGGTCACGATGTCGCCGCTGGCCTACCACTATGAACACCGCGCTGAGATCGAGGTGATCGTGCAGGGGAAGACGCCTGAGGCGCGGGCGGCCGCCATTGACGCCCTCGTGCAGGCCATCGGTGCCGCACTCGCCTCCGATCGCACCCTCGGCGGGTTCTGCGATTGGACTGAAGCGCAGGCCCCGCAGCCGGTTGATCTGCCGGTGGAGGGCGCAGCGGCACTCAAGGCCGCGATCATTCCGGTCATTCTGCATTACACGACGGCCAACCCATTGGGCTAAGCCCAACAACTGACTCCACCCCAAAACAAGGAACCTGTA
>DFBF01000308.1 GCA_002367285.1 Rhodobacteraceae bacterium UBA3087
CGTGAACGTCGAAATCGAAGACAAGACCGTGACGGCCTTTATTGGCCCGTCAGGCTGTGGCAAGTCGACCTTTCTGCGCTGTCTGAACCGGATGAACGACACGATCGACATTTGTCGTGTCCAGGGTGATATACGGATCGACAACGAAGACATCTATGACAAGCGCGTCGATCCCGTGCAGCTGCGCGCCAAGGTGGGCATGGTGTTTCAAAAACCCAACCCGTTCCCGAAATCAATCTTTGACAATATCGCCTATGGCCCGCGCATTCACGGGCTGGCCCGCAACAAGGCGGACCTGGACGATATCGTCGAAAAATCCCTGCGGCGCGGGGCGATTTGGGATGAGGTCAAGGACCGCCTGCACGAACCGGGCACCGGCCTGTCGGGCGGCCAACAGCAACGCCTGTGCATCGCACGTGCCGTTGCCACCGAACCCGAAGTCCTGTTGATGGACGAACCCTGTTCGGCGCTTGACCCGATTGCCACGGCACAGGTCGAAGAACTGATCGACGAGCTGCGCCAGAACTTTTCGGTCGTGATCGTCACGCACTCGATGCAACAGGCGGCGCGTGTCAGCCAGAAAACCGCGTTTTTCCATCTGGGCAACCTGGTGGAATACGGCGAAACCGCCCAGATCTTCACCAACCCGGTCGATCCGCGCACCGAAAGCTATATCACCGGCCGGATCGGCTGAGGCAGGAGACAGACCCATGATGGACGAGCAACATATCGCATCCGCATTCGACCGTGACCTTGAGGCCATCCAGGCCCATGTGATGAAAATGGGCGGGTTGGTCGAAGACGCGATCCGCAAAAGCGCCAAGTCGCTGAAACGTCGCGACGAAGAGCTGGCTGAAAACGTGCGCAAGGGCGACAAGGCCATTGACGAGATGGAGGACCAGATCAACCAGGAATGCGCCCAGCTTTTGGCGCTGCGCCAACCGATTGCCAGCGATCTGCGCACGGTGTTGAGTGTGATGAAAATCGCCGCCAACCTGGAACGGGTCGGGGATTATGCCAAGAACCTGGCCAAACGGACCTCGGTTCTGGTGCATATGCAGCCGATCGACGGGGCCTCGGGCGCCATCAAACGCATGGCAAAAGAGGTCGAACTGATGCTGTCGGACGCGCTGGATGCCTATATGCGCCGCGACGAAGCATTGGCCCATGATGTGCGCCACCGCGACCTGGAAGTCGACCAGATGTACAACGCGCTGTTTCGTGAATTCCTGACCTTCATGATGGAAGACCCGCGCAACATTTCCGCCTGTATGCACCTGCATTTCATCGCCAAGAACATCGAACGCATGGGCGATCATGTGACCTCGATTGCGGATCAGGTGATTTACCTGGTGTCCGGCGATATGCCTGACGAGGCGCGCCCGAAAGGCAATGCCGACAATTACGAAACGCCGGGGCAGGGTGGGCTTGCCGAGGGTGACGCGTGATGGGCGCGCAAACCCCCACGGTGCTGCTGGTCGAGGACGAGCCGGCACAGCGCGAGATCCTGCGTTATAACCTGTCCTCCGAAGGGTTTGACGTTGCCATTGCCGAAAACGGCGATGATGCGATGATCCTGGTGGAAGAGGTTATGCCAGACCTGATCCTGCTGGACTGGATGTTGCCGGGCGTGTCGGGCATCGAAATCTGCCGCCGGATCAAGGCCCGCAAGGAAACCCGGTCGATCCCGGTGATCATGCTGTCGGCCCGATCCGAGGAGCTGGATCGCGTGCGCGGGCTGGAAACCGGGGCGGACGACTATGTGGTGAAACCATTTTCTATCAGCGAATTGATGGCGCGCATCCGCACCCAGTTGCGCCGCACGCGCCCGGCGGCGGTCGGTCAACGGTTGGAATTCGAAGACATCGTGTTGGACGGCGAAAGCCACCGCGTGACGCGCGCGGGCGACGCGGTCAAACTGGGCCCAACAGAGTTCCGGCTGTTGTCCACCTTGATGGAGAAACCAGGCCGGGTCTGGAGCCGCGAGCAACTGTTGGACCGTGTTTGGGGGCGCGACGTCTATGTCGACACGCGCACCGTCGATGTTCACGTCGGCCGTCTGCGCAAGGCGCTGTGCAAACAGGGCGGCCAAGACCCGCTGCGCACCGTGCGCGGCACGGGGTATGCTTTGGGGTAGGGGTCCACAATCCTTTGATCCAAGCGCACGCCGTCACAGACCTTTGTGGCCTAAATGAAGGCTGGCGTGGGGGTGTGCGTCTCAGCGTTGCGACGCNNACTCCAATTGTCGCATAATCAGTATTATGTTACTTAACCTGACTGCCTATATGCAAACATTCTCGCTTTAACAGCATGTTGACGGACGACCTTAAAGCAACTTCTCTCGCAATATGTGCAGTTCCAGCACACTTGATACGGGATCGCCTGCAACACAACACAACGATATGTGTTTGTGCTCTCGACAGGTTCCCCCGACTGGCGTTATGACCTCATTGGGACAAAGGGATACAAATATGACTTCCATGCTCATTCTGAATGGGCCGAACCTGAACCTTCTGGGTCAGCGTCAGCCTGAGGTATATGGCCACACCACATTGGCCGAAATCGAACAGATGTGCCGTACCAAAGCAGACGCTCTGAGTGTCATCGTAAGCTGTTTGCAATCCAACCACGAAGGCGCCCTGGTCGATGCGATCCACGCGGCGCGCGGTGTGTATGATGGTATCGTGCTGAACGCTGGTGCGTATACGCATACGTCGGTCGCGCTGATGGACGCGATTTCCTCGGCCCAGGTTCCGGTGGTCGAGCTGCACCTGTCCAACATCCACGCCCGCGAGGCCTTTCGCCACAAGAGCTTTATCGCCCCTGTTGCGGTTGGCCAGATCTGTGGCTTTGGGCCTGCGGGCTATGGCCTGGCAATGGATGCATTGCTGGCGCATCTGGTTCAAGTTGGGGCTGTTTGACCGCCATGCTTGAGTATATCAAGGCCATCTATGGAAGCCATCAATTGGAGGACGTTTGGACCCTCCACTGCGACGCAATGGCGAAATTCGGATTTACTCGGATGATCTATGGCTACTCGTGCTATCTGACACCTGACACGGCACCGGTCGAGGATAGTCTTTTCCTGTCCAATCACGAGCCGGGCTATTTCAAGAGATTCATTCTGGATGAGATGTATCGCTATGCTCCAGCCGGCAGTTGGGCCATGGAAAATACCGGATCACTCAGTTGGGCCTGGGTACGCGACCGCGTTGACACGCTGGATGCGCACGCGCTTCTGGTCCTGGAACTGAACCAAGCCTATGGGGTCACGGCTGGCTACACCATTGCGTTTGCCGAGGACACAAGCCGGTCCAAAGGCGCCATATCAATGGCCCCTGACCGCGGGGTCAGCCAGGAAGAAGTCGATGCGATCTGGGCCAAACATGGTCGCGAGATCGAAGCGATGAGCAATGTCGCGCATCTCAAGATCATCTCTCTGCCCCATGACAAACACATGCCGCGCCTGTCCGACCGGCAGCGCGAGGTGTTGGAATGGGTTGGCGATGGCAAGACCAATCAGGACATCGCCATCATCCTGGGCGTCAAGATCGCGACGGTTGAAAAGCACCTGCGCCTGGTGCGTGAAAAACTGGGAGTCGAGACCACGGCGCAAGCGGTGTTGAAGGCGTCGTTCCAGAATCAGATTTTCACCTTCTGAACGCGCTGTTCAAAGCTGTGTCAGGAAAGCAGTGTCAGGCCGGAGAACCGCCCCTGAAACGGCACGTTGGGGCAAAAAACACCTTATAGTTGTGCGTTTTGGCCGAAATCCGGCTTCAAGGTATGGGAAACCTTACTTTCGGAAAGCCCGGAAAAGAGACATGATGGTCTTGTTCCGTGAGTGGTGGCATTAGCCTGGGAACTTGGAGTGAGGGGCTCGCGATTTCGAGATTTTCTTGCTCTGCCGGGCGACCGGATGCTGGTGTGGCGGGAGGGTAGTCTACCCTAAGCACCAGCGCTTAAATCTCTTTGACCCGGGCATTGTCCCGTATCGGGTCAAGATAAAACGGCGCTTCGCATCCCCGCAGGCGCCGTTTTGCTATTTGGGATGCACGAACCCACGCCAACACAGCCTGGACAAAACAAAAACGGCACCCCGAAAGGTGCCGTTTTCGTCGTTAAAGACGGGGGCAAGCCCCCTGCCCTGCGACCTTAGCTGCCAGCAACCGCGGCGGCCACTTCGGCGGCAAAGTCTTCTTCTTTCTTCTCGATGCCTTCGCCCACTTCCATCCGGATGAACCCGGTGATGGTGGCGCCAGCTTCGGTCGCGGCAGCCTCGACCGTCAGGTCGGGGTTGATCACGAAAGCCTGGCCCAGAAGGGTCACTTCGGACAGGAACTTCTTCATGCGGCCCTTGATCATGTTTTCAATGATGTTCTCGGGCTTGCCGCTTTCGCGGGCCTGCTCGGTCAGGATCGAACGTTCTTTTTCGACCAGGGCCGGGTCAAGATCTGCTTCGCTCAAAGACGCCGGGTTGGCGGCGGCGATGTGCATTGCAACCTGTTTGCCAAAGGCCTCATTGTCGCCGGTCATGGCGACCAGAACACCGATTTTGCCCATGCCGGGGGCAGCTGCGTTGTGCACATAGGTCACAACGGTTTCACCCTCGATCAACGCCATGCGACGCAGCGACATGTTTTCGCCAATGGTTGCGATCTTGTCGGTCAGCACGGCTTCGACGGTGGACCCGTTCAGCGCAGCGGCCTTCAGGCCGTCGACATCCGACACACCCAGCGCTGCGGTGGCGATGCCGCCGACCATGTCCTGGAATTCGGCGTTCTTGCCGACAAAATCGGTTTCCGAGTTCACTTCAACAGCGACGCCCTTGCCACCATCAACGGCGACGGCGACCAGGCCCTCGGCGGCGATACGACCGGATTTCTTGGCGGCTTTGGCCAGACCTTTGGTGCGCAGCCAGTCAACGGCGGCTTCCATGTCGCCATCGTTTTCGACCAGGGCTTTCTTGGCATCCATCATGCCAACGCCGGTGGATTCGCGCAGTTCTTTGACGAGTGCAGCAGTGATAGCCATATCGGCTCTCCTTCGTATTCGGATGAGTCCCAAAGGCGGTCTGCCCGCCTTTGGTATCAGTCATGTGACAAAGCGCTTAGGCTTCGGCCGGTGCCTCAACAGCGGCTTCCTCGGCGGGGGCTTCAACAGCCTCTTCCACCAGGGTGTCTTCCATCTCGCCCAGGTCGATGCCAGCAGCACCCATCTGTGCGGTCATGCCGTCCAGGGCCGCGCGGGCTGCCAGGTCGCAATACAGCGAAATGGCGCGGGCCGCGTCGTCGTTGCCGGGGATGATGTAATCAACACCATCGGGCGAACAGTTGGTGTCAACCACGGCCACAACCGGAATACCCAGTTTCTGAGCTTCTTTGATGGCCAGGTCTTCTTTGTTCACGTCGATGACGAACAGCAGATCCGGGACACCGCCCATTTCAGCGATCCCACCCAGCGAGGCTTGCAGCTTCTCGTGTTCACGCTCCATGCCCAGACGCTCTTTCTTGGTCAGGCCTTCGGCGCCTGTTGCCAGAGCTTCGTCATAGGCTTTCAGACGGCTGATGGATTTGGACACGGTCTGCCAATTGGTCAGCGTGCCGCCCAGCCAGCGGTGGTTCATGTAATACTGTGCCGACTTTTCAGCAGCTTCGGCGATCGAGCCTGCGGCCTGACGCTTGGTGCCAACGAACAGGACGCGGCCACCTTTTGCGACGGTTTCGCGGATCACGGTCAGCGCTTCGTCCAGCATGGGAACAGTTTGGGTCAGGTCCATGATGTGGATCCCATTGCGCGAGCCGTAGATATACGGGCCCATGCGGGGGTTCCAGCGTTGGGTTTGGTGACCAAAGTGAACGCCAGCTTCCAGCAGCTGACGCAGAGTGAATTCGGGGAGCGCCATGTCCAAGTATCCTTTTCCGGTTTAGGCCTCGGCGGGGTGCTAGGACATATGTCCAACCGGCGGACGCTGCGGGATTTCTCCCCGCAAGGCCCATGCCCCACCTGTGAAGTAGGCGTGCCATAAAGCGAACGCCAGGGTATTGCAACCCCCTTCCCGGTCTGTATCAAGGCACAGATGAAAAAGACACATGATATCCTTTGCGCAGGCTCGGTCCTGTGGGACGTGATCGGGCGCACGCCGCATGACATGCGCGTGGGGTCGGATGAACCGGGGCGCATCACCCGCCTGCCCGGCGGTGTGGCCATGAACATCGCCATGACGCTGGCCCGTTTTGGCCTGGTGCCTGCGTTGCTGTCAGCGGTCGGCAAGGATCACGAAGGCACGGATCTGATCACACGCTGCGCCGCGATGGGCATGGTGACCGATCACCTGTACCGCTCGGACCTGCCCACCGACCGGTATATGGCGATCGAAGGCCCCGCCGGGTTGATTGCCGCCATCGCTGACGCCCATTCGCTTGAAGCCGCCGGCGACGCGATCCTGAGCCCGCTTGAGAACGGCACGCTGGGCTCGGACGCGGCCCCTTATACGGGCGTCATCGCGCTGGACGGCAACCTGACCGTCGATCTGCTGCGCGAAATCGCGACACGGCCCAGCTTTGCCGCCGCCGATCTGCGCGTGGCCCCGGCCAGCCCCGGCAAAGCGCGCCGCCTGAAACCACTGATGAGCCATCCGGGCGCAACGCTCTATGTGAACCGCGAAGAGGCCGGGTTTTTGACCGACACCACCCCCGCCACCGCCTTTGAGGGCGCCGAGGCCCTGTTGGCCGCTGGCGCCACCCGCGTGCTGGTCACCGATGGCGGAAGCCATGGCGCCGAAGGCCACAGGGGCCGCATCATCGAAGCACCCTGTCCCGCCGTTCAGGTCAGCCGGATTACCGGCGCCGGCGACACGTTCATGGCCGCCCATATTGCCGCCGAAATTCAGGGCAAGAACGCCCTGCAATCCCTTGTTATGGCGCTTGAAACCGCCGCTCACTATGTCTCTGGAGTGGACGCATGATTGCCCTGACCTTGTCGCCCGAAGTCACCGCCGCCAAGGCCGCCGGACAGCCCATCGTGGCGCTGGAAAGCACCATTATCACCCATGGCATGCCCTGGCCGCAAAATGTCGAAACCGCCCGGCTGGTCGAAGCCGAAGTGCGCACCCACGGCGCGGTGCCTGCCACCATTGCGGTGATTGACGGCGCATTGCACATCGGGCTGACCGATGCGCAACTGGATGCGCTTGGCCAAGCAACGGACGTGACGAAACTGTCACGCGCCGACATGGCCGCTTGCATCGCCACCGGCGGCACGGGCGCCACCACGGTGGCCGCCACCATGATCGCCGCCAATCTGGCCGGGATCGAGGTGTTTGCCACCGGCGGCATCGGTGGTGTGCATCGCGGCGCTGAAACCAGTTTTGACATCTCGGCTGACCTGGCTGAATTGGCGCAGACCGCAGTCACAGTTGTCGCTGCCGGGGCCAAAGCCATCCTGGACATCCCCAAGACCTTGGAGGTTCTAGAAACATCAGGTGTGCCGGTTATCACATTCGCACAAAAGGATTTTCCGGCGTTCTGGTCGCGCAACTCAGGCCTGCCCAGCCCGCTGAGCATGGACAGCCCCGCCGACATTGCCAAAGCACACCGCACACGCGGCGCCATGGGCCTGCCGGGCGGCCAGTTGGTCGGCAACCCAATCCCGCTTGAGGCCGAAATCCCCCGCGAAACGCTGGCCCCGGTGATCGAAGCCGCTCTGGCCGCCGCCCAGTCACAGGGGATCGCCGCAAAACAGGTCACGCCCTTCCTGCTGGATCATATTTTCCACGCCACCGAGGGCGCGTCCCTGACCGCCAATATCGCGCTTGTGCGCAACAATGCGCGACTGGCGGCGAAAATTGCCGCGGAACTGGTCGAAACGCCCTGATTTCACGCATTTTTCATATGCCTCGGCCATTGCCGTTGCGGTAGGCAATGCCTACATTCGCGCCGTAGACAACGGGATACTTTCGCCACATGGACGATCACGATCACGACCACCACCGCCGCCGCTGGCGGCCTTTCTCGGGCCTCAGGAACAACTTCCTGGCGGGTCTTGTGGTTGTTGTGCCCGTCGCCATCACCATGTGGATGATCTGGACCTTTGTCGGCTGGATCGACAGCTGGGTCCTGCCCTTTGTGCCCTCGGCCTATCACCCAGATGCGTTGATCAACCATTTCTTTGGCGACAGCGAATGGTTCAAATGGGTGTTTGGCGAAGAAGAGGTGCATGTGAACGTGCGCGGCGTCGGGGTCGTGCTGTTCCTGCTGTTCACTGTCCTGGTCGGCTGGATCACCAAGGGGTTGATCGGGCGCAGTTTTCTGGCCTGGGCCGAACGCGTCGTGGACCGCATGCCGGTGGTGCGCAGCCTGTATAACGGCATCAAACAGATTGCCGAAACGGTGTTCTCCACCTCGACCGAGACCAAGTTCGACAAGGCTTGCCTGGTTGAATATCCGCGCAAGGGGATGTGGGCGATCGCCTTCATTTCGACCACCGCCAAGGGTGAAATCGACACGCTGGTCCCGCGCGATGAACCGATCATTTCCGTCTTTCTGCCGACCACGCCGAACCCGACCTCAGGTTTTTTGCTGTTCGTGCCGCGCCATTCGGTGTTGGAGCTGGACATGTCGGTCGAAGACGCCGCCAAGCTGGTGATCAGCGCTGGTCTGGTCTATCCCAACGCGAAAGACCCCTCGCAACCGGCTGAGATCACAGCGAAATGACCGGCGGCCTGTTCGGTGCTGGCCTGACCGGCTTTGCCACCGGGTTTTCCCTGATCCTGGCCATTGGTGCACAGAATGCCTTTGTCCTGCGCCAGGGATTGCAACGCCAGCACGTGTTCTGGCTGTGCCTGTTCTGTGCTGGATCGGACGCCTTGTTGATCACCGCCGGGGTTGCTGGGTTTTCGGCCCTTGTCCACGCCTGGCCCGCCCTGCCGTTGGCGATGAGCCTGGCGGGCGCGGCCTTTCTGATCATCTATGGCGTGATGCGCTTTCGCGAAGCCTGGCACGGTGATTATGCCATGGAGATCGAGGGGCAGTCGCGGTCCCTGGCCAAAACCATCGCCATCGCTGCGGCGTTCACCTGGCTGAACCCGCATGTCTATCTGGATACGCTGGGGTTGATCGGCGCGATTTCGACCGGATTTGAAGGGGCCGCGCTGAAATGGGCCTTTGGCATCGGCGCAGTTACATCGTCCTTTTTCTTTTTCTTTTCATTGGGGTATGGCGCGCGCCTGTTGGCGCCGGTGATGGCGTCACCCCGCGCCTGGCGCATCCTGGATGTGATCATTGGCCTGGTCATGTGGGCGATTGCTGCAAAACTGCTGCACCCCGTGCTGTAACACGGCCAACGCTTCCTTCCTCTCCGTTGTTTTGCTAGGGTCTCAGGCATTGAAACGGAGAAGGGGACTTTCCATGAAAAAACTCGCAGCCTTCGCGCTGGCCGCAACCATCGCCACGCCGGCCCTGTCGGGCGCGCTGGTTGACCCGATTGTCGAGCCTGAAATCATCATCGAAGAGGCCGCGACCAGTTCGTCGGCCGGGTTCTTGATCCCGATCCTGTTGCTGGTCCTGATCGGCGCGGCCTTGTCGGGGGGCAACAACACACCCAATCAACTCTAAGTCGCGACAGACATGTCACAACGGCCCGCCGACAAAGCATCTGGCGGGCCGTTCTTGCTTGCAAAGCCGCCTGTCTATAGTGCGGTCCAGCCGCCATCGACGCTGATGGTCGTACCGGTGATTTGGGCCGCCGCGTCCGAACACAGGAACACAGCCGTGCCGCCCATTTGCTCAACGGTCGCGAATTCCTTCGAGGGCTGGCGCGCCAGCATGACATTGCGCACGACCTCGTCGCGCTCCATGCCGTATTCCTTCATCGTGTCGGGGATCTGCGCTTCGACCAGCGGGGTCAGCACATAGCCCGGGCAGATCGCGTTGGCGGTAATGGCTTGCTCTGCCGTCTCTAACGCGGTGGTTTTGGTCAGGCCGACAACCCCGTGTTTCGCCGCGATATAGGCCGATTTATACGGGCTGGCGGTCAGGCCATGGGCGCTGGCGATGTTGACGACCCGACCCCACCCAGCCGCTCGCATCATCGGCAAGGCCGCAGCCGTGGTGTGAAAGGCGCTGGACAGGTTGATGGCAATGATCGCGTTCCATTTGTCGACCGGAAATTCATCAATCGGGGCGACATGTTGTATGCCTGCGTTGTTGATCAGAATGTCGCAGCGGCCAGCCGTTTCGATCAGGTCGCGACAGGCCTGGGCATCGGACATATCAGCAGCGATATAGCGCGCAGTCACCCCATGATCGGCGCCGATCTGTGCCGCCAGGGCGTGGTCTTCGTCACGATCCGTGAACGAATTCAAAACCACATCTGCCCCGGCTTTTGCCAGCTCAATGGCAACGCCCAGACCGATGCCCGAATTTGACCCCGTGATGACGGCTGTTTTTCCTGCAAGCGACATATGTGCCCTTTCCTTTGGCCTCAGTTCCATTGGTTTGCAACCATAGTGCCTAAATACAGGGGTTCCATCGAATTCTGGGACCGAAACCAGTTGCCACATGCGCAAACCCGCGCTTAGTTAAACTTAAGTTAAGAATTTCAAGCGAGGAGATTTCACGATGACCGACCTGTCCGTTGTCACAGCGACCCACAATGTTTTTCGGTATGGTGTTTATGCCCCTGACGGCACGTTCTATGGGCTGACCATCCGGGGTATCAACATGGTCTATGAGGATCGCGATGGCGAACCCTATCCCATTGCTGGTCAGATTGTTCACGTCACGACCAATGTGGTTGGCGAAATCTATGGTACGGGGCAACTGACCGCCTCGGGTTTGGCCATCACCGACCTCGCTCTCTACAATGCGCTGGGCATAGATTGGACAAACCCCAACGGTGTTGTGGATATGTTGTCGGGGCCCCTGCCCCCCGTCGGGCGGCTGACCTTGGGCCAAGGGTTCAATGACGTGTATCTTGGGTTCTTGCCCCTGCCCGTCACCGTCTATGGCCGCGACGGCAACGATTTCTTCACCGGCACAGGTTTTGATGACTATCTGAATGGTCGCGGCGGCAACGATGACATTTCCGGCCTGGCCGGGGCGGACCGGATCATCGGTGGCTATGGCGATGACGCGATGTTTGGCGACGAAGGCGACGATTATCTGAACGGTCAGTGGGACAATGACCAAATGTATGGCGGCAGCGGCAACGACATCATGTATGGCGATTTTGCCATCGGATATGGCGACACGCTTATGAGCTCGGGCGATGACATCCTGAACGGTGGCCCTGGAACCGACACGATGCATGGTGGCGACGGGAACGACAAGCTGATCGGCGGCACCGAAGATGACATTCTGTATGGCGGCAATGGCAACGATGACCTGCGCGGCGGTGATGGCGATGATCAACTGTACGGTAATGAAACGACAACGGGCGCTTTGTTGGAAACGAACAAACTGTCGGGTGGTGCTGGCAATGACCTGCTGATCGGCAGTGGCGGCAATGACCGCCTGAATGGCGGCGCTGGCAATGACATTCTGGCCGGTGGTGTGGGCGATGACATCATGATCGGTGGCACCGGTGATGACATTTTGATTGGCGACGGCGGAGATGACGCCATTTACGGCCAAGAGGGGGCGGACCAGTTCCTGTTCACGGACGAAGGGGCGACCGGAAACGGGAACGTGCGCGACTTTATCGATGGTGAGGATGTGATCGGCATCACTTATGCGGGCGATACGACCGCACAGGAGCAATACGATCTGTTCATCGCCAATGCGGTGCAAGTGGGCAGCAAGGTCGTCTGGACCGATTCGGCTGGTGGCTATACCGCGACCTTCCGCAATCTCGACATTGATGAGCTGAGCGCGGCCGATTTCATCGCGATGGATGGCTATGCCGCTGCCGTGTGATCCACGCACAGACACCTTGTGACAAAGGGGCCGCATCCGTCGACCCCCTTTTTAAATCTGCTAAACCGCTTGGCAATGGTCCCCAAAAAAAACGCCCGCACAAGGCGGGCGCTAAGTCATTGAGGCAGGTTTCATACAGGCAAGAAACCTATCGAGCAGTGCAGTCTTTATACGCGGTACACCGCCCGAGTCCAAGCTAAAAGTTTGAAAACCCATGGGGACAGGTCTAGTCTTGGCCCCAGACAAACAAGGCAGGCGAAGGATTGTTGCGCAGATGAAATCAGTGTTTTTCTTGAGATTGCTACCCTTTGCGGGTGCATTGGCGTTTTTGCTGGCCGCTCAGGCGGCAACGGCGGACCCCAGCCACGGCATTGCCATGTATGGCGATCCGGTTCTGCCTGCTGATTTCGTTGCCTTACCCTATGCGAATGCAGATGCGCCGAAAGGCGGACGGATCATTTTCGCAGAAAACGGTGGCTTTGACTCGCTCCACCCGTTCATCCGCAAAGGCCGCACACCTTGGCAGCTACGCTATGTGCTGTTCGAAAGCCTGATGGGGCGCAGCTATGACGAACCTTTCTCGCTCTATGGCCTTTTGGCGGAAACGATTGAAACGGATGATGCGCGCAACTGGGTCGAATTCAAACTACGCGAGGGCACAAAGTTTTCGGATGGCAGTCCGCTGACCATCGAAGACGTGATGTGGTCCTATAAAACGCTCGGCACACTGGGCAACCCCGTCTATCACGGCGCGTGGAACAAAGTCGCCAGCATGGAACAAACCGGCCCACGGTCCGTGCGCTTTACCTTTGCCGCGCCGAATCGTGAATTGCCACTGATCCTGGGCCTGCGCCCTATACTGAAAAAGGCACAATGGGAGGGCAAGGATTTCCAGGCTTCGGGCATTGATGTCGTTCCCATCGGTTCGTCCCCCTATGTGATCGGGGATTTTGAACCTGGGCGCTATCTGACCCTGGATCGCAACCCGGACTATTGGGGCGCCGATGTGCCTTTCATGCAGGGTCAGGCCAATCTGGATCAAATCCGGTTTGATTATTACGGCGATGGCGGTGTCGTGTTCGAAGCCTTCAAGGCGGGCGAAGCGACCACGCATCGGGAATTTAACGCCCAAAAATGGGCGACCGAGTTCGATTTCCCAGCCGTGCGCAACGGCGACATTGTGCTGTCGGAAATCCCGCATCAGCGCCCGACCGGGATATGGGGCTATGCGATGAATGTGCGGCGCGATGTGTTCAAAGACATCCGCGTGCGCGACGCGATGATCCATGCGTTCAACTATGAATTCATCAATCAGACCCTGAACGATGGCAACCGGCGCCGTATCCTCAGCTATTTCCACAACTCGGTTTTGGGCATGGAGCCCGGCGCGCCGGCCACCGGACAGGTGCGCGCGCTGCTGGACCCCTTTGCCGATACCATCCCGGTTGAGGCGCTCGACGGCTATTCCCTGCCCGTCTCGGACGGATCCGAACGCAACCGCGCCAATATCCGCAAGGCCTTGGGCTTGATGGAACAGGCCGGGTGGAGCGTGCAGGATGGCGTCATGACAAACGCCGATGGCACGCCGTTCACCTTTGAAATCGTGCTGCGTCAGGGCGCGGCCGAAACCCAACAGGTCATGAGCATCTTTGTGGCCGCCCTGGGGCGTCTGGGCATTACCCCAACCATCACCACAGTGGATTCGGCGCAATACACAGAACGCACCCGCACATTTGATTTTGACATGGCCTACTACGAACGCGGCTTGTCGCTGAGCCCGGGCAATGAACAACGCTTCAACTGGGGCAGTGAGGCGGCCAACGAAGAAGGCAGCCGCAACTGGATTGGCATTCAAAACCCGGCGGTGGATGCGTTGATTGACGACATGCTGAACGCGACCGACCAAGACGGGTTCAGTGCTGTGACCAAAGCGCTGGATCGGGTTCTGACCGCAGGGCGCTATGTGATCCCGATCTGGTATCGCGACGTGTCCTGGATCGCCCACGTCAAGGAACTGCATTTCCCAGATCGCATCCCAATGTATGGCGATTTCCTGGGCTTTCAACCGGACGTCTGGTGGTACGAGGACTGATCCCTCTTTTGTAACAGAGACATAACTGTTGCCCCCCAGTCCGCGCGGGCTTAAAGGACACAGCGAAAAGAGCGCGACAGGCTGGGGGATCTCATGGGTATTTTCGAACGGTTCCTGTCCGTCTGGGTCGGGCTGTGCATTATCGCTGGCGTTGTTCTGGGCAACCTGGTGCCGGGCGTGTTTGCCACTGTGGCCGGGCTGGAGCTGGCCCGGGTGAACCTGGTGGTCGCCGTACTGATCTGGGTCATGATCTATCCGATGATGGTGCAGATCGATTTTTCCTCGATCAAGGACATTGGCACGCGGCCCAAGGGGCTGATCCTGACGCTGGTCGTGAACTGGCTGATCAAACCTTTCACCATGGCCGCGCTGGGCTGGCTGTTCTTTCGCGTCATCTTTGCCGATTTGGTCGACCCGGACACGGCGGGCGAATACATTGCGGGCATGATCCTGTTGGGGGTCGCGCCCTGCACTGCCATGGTGTTCGTCTGGAGCCAGCTGACCAAGGGTGATCCCAACTACACCTTGGTGCAGGTCAGCGTGAATGACGTGATCATGATCTT
>DFBF01000074.1 GCA_002367285.1 Rhodobacteraceae bacterium UBA3087
CGATTTCCTGCACCTGTTTTCCAGCTGGTTCAATCGCGGTTTTCTGGAGCTGCGCCATGTGGATTGGTCCAGTCCGGCGTCCGAGCTGGAAAAGATCATCAGCTATGAGGCGGTGCACGAGATTTCCGGCTGGGACGATCTGCGCCAGGGCGTTGCCGACCCGGACCGACGGCTGTTTGCGTTTTTCCATCCCGCCATGCCGGGCGAGCCTCTGATCTTTGTCGAAGTGGCCTTGATGGCCGAAATCCCCGGCGCGATCGGTGACATCATCGCGGTAAAACGCGACCCGGTGGATCCCGAAGCGGCGAAGGTTGCGGTGTTCTATTCGATCTTGAATTGCCAAAAAGGCCTGCGGGGCATCAGTTTCGGCAATTTCCTGATCAAACAGGTCGTGTCCGAATTGCAGCGTGAACTGCCCGGCCTGAGCACCTTTGTCACCCTGTCCCCGGTGCCCGGTCTGCGCCGTTGGGCGGACGCGAAAGGGATTGAGGCGCCCGGCATAGCGGGGTTGGAAAATGCATGGGGGTCATGGCCAATTACCTCTATGATCTGAACAAAATCGAGGCCAATCACCAGGCCTATGCGAATGAGGGCGTGATCACGGCAGCACAAAAAGTGCGCCAGATGGCACGCAAGTGAAAGGACGACCGATGTACCGACAGAACTACCTGGCCCACGCCATTTCCAGCGCTTCGGATGGGCGCGGCGACGCGACTTTTCTGATCCGTGACCCGGATGGGGAAAAGGTGACCTATGCTGCGTTCTGGGCCGGGGCCGAACGCATGGCGGCAGTGCTGGTCGCAGCCGGGGTTCAGCCTGGCGACCGGGTTGCCGTGCAGGCCGACAAGACCGTTGCGATGTTGGAGCTGTACGTCGGCTGTGTCCTGGCGGGCGGCGTGTTTTTACCACTGAACACGGCCTATACCCCGACCGAGGTGACCTATTTCCTGGAGGATGCCAAGCCGCGCGTCTTCGTCTGCGATCCCGGCACGCTGGAGGGGCTGGCCCCGGTGGCCGAAGCTGCTGGCGTGGCCAAGGTCCTGACCCTGGGCGCGGGGGACATCGGCACATTGATCGAAGCGCAGGCAGGGGCCGAGGCCGGTTTCGTGGCGGTCGCACGCGGTGTCGATGACCTGGCGGCGATCTTGTATACGTCGGGGACGACGGGGCGGTCGAAAGGCGCGATGCTGACCCATGGTGGGTTGGCGTCAAACAGCGAAACATTGCGGGACTATTGGCGTTTTACCGACAAAGATGTGCTTATCCATGCCCTACCGATCTTTCACACGCATGGTTTGTTCGTTGCCACAAATGTTACGCTTATGGCCGGTGGATCGTGCATTTTCATGAGCAGTTTCAATGCGCAAGACGTGTTGGGATATATGTCGCAAGCGACTGCGCTGATGGGGGTTCCAACCTTCTATACCCGCCTGTTAGAGCTGGAGGGGCTGGGCGAGGCCGCCAGGGGAATGCGTCTGTTCGTGTCCGGCTCGGCGCCGCTGTTGGCGGAAACCCATGACCGGTGGCGCGCCACGACGGGTCACGCCATTTTGGAACGCTATGGCATGACCGAAACGAACATGAACACGTCGAACCCTTACGATGGCGATCGGCGTGCGGGGACTGTTGGTTTTCCGCTGCCGGGGGTTGAGGTGAAAATCTGTGACCCGACCACGGGTCAGACCTTGGCGCCGGGCGAAATTGGTGTGATCGAAGTGCGCGGCCCCAACGTGTTTGCCGGATACTGGCAGATGCCCGAGAAGACGGCAGAAGAGCTGCGCGAGGACGGCTTTTTCATCACCGGCGATCTGGGGCAGATTGATGACGACGGCTATGTCGCGATTGTGGGTCGTGGCAAGGATCTGATCATCACCGGTGGTTTCAACGTCTATCCGAAGGAAATTGAGGGGCTGATTGATGATCTGCCCGGTGTGTTGGAAAGCGCTGTGATCGGTGTGCCACACGCGGATTTCGGTGAAGGTGTGGTGGCCGTGGTGGTGCCGAAAAAAGGGGCGTTGGTGACCTCTGAGACCGTTATGAGCGGCATTTGTGACAGCCTTGCAAAGTTCAAGCAGCCCAAGCAGGTGGTTGTGGTGGCTGAATTGCCGCGCAACACCATGGGAAAAGTGCAGAAGAACCTGTTGCGGGACGACTACGCTGCGCTGTTGACCTAGGGTTCTGCCCCGGATTGCGCCCTGGTCTTGACGCCTTCGGCATCTGCGTCCCGGTCGCGGCAAGCTCGCTTTGCTCGCCATGGTATCTGGTGGCCGAGCCTGCGGCTCGGCGGTGGCGTGAGCTTGCGATGGCTGTGGTCCGCGTGGGGTGCGTTTGCAGGCAAACGCGGGCCTCCGGCGGGGATACTTTTGGCAAGAAGAAAAGGGGTGGATCAGTCGCCGTCTTGCCAACGATAGAGGTGGTAGGCACCGCGCAGCAACAGGCGACGGGCGCGTCCTAGGGGGAAGCGGGCCAATGGGGCTTGGTGGACCTTTGGTGGGGGCTTGCGCCCCAGAACCATGTCGGCCAGTCGGGCGCCGGTCCAGGTGCCCATGGCGACGCCGTTGCCGTGATAGGCCATGCCCGCCCAGGCGTTTTGCCAGTCGCCGATAGGCCCGGCATAGGGTGTCAGGTTACGGGCGAGGCACACCAGACCTGACCAGAAATGCGGCGTTTCCACATCGGCCCAGGCGGGGAACATCCGGGTCAGATCGGCGCGGGTGATGTCGCGCATAGCGGCCTGTCCGGTGGCGGTGGCCGTCACATTTCCACGTGTGCCAATCAGGAAGCGATTGTCGGGTAATAGCCTGAAATAATGTAGCAAATGGCGGCTGTCATAGGACATGAGATCCGAGGTCCAGCCCTGTTCTTCGCGTTCATCTTTGGTCAGAGGACGGGTCACCAGAATGTTGGATTGCACCGGCAGAAACCGGGCCCGCAGCCAGGGTGGCAGGTCTTCGGAGGAATAGCCGTTGGTCGCCAGGATCAGCTTGTTCGCCGTGATGCGGCCCGACGGGGTCGTGACCACATAGCCTCCGTTTTGCGGTGTGATCTTGGTTGCCGGGCTGTGGGCGCGGATGTCGACACCAGCCTTTTCGGCTGCCAGTGCCAGACCATGGGCGAATTTCGCCGGGTTTAGGGCAAAGCCAAGGCGCAGGTGCATGCCGGCGTGGAATTCGGGGCCGGATTGGCCGCGTTCGACCAGCTGGTCGCGGCTGAGCAGTTCTGCGCGTTCACCTAAGGCGGTATAGGCGTCGGCGTCGGCCTGAAGTGCGGCAATGGCCTGAGGGCGGTGGGCCAACAGGACCTCGCCGTCGGAATGGGTGTCGGCGTCGATGGCGTGGGTGTCGAGCAAGTTTGCCACAAGGTCGATTGCGCCCTTTTCTGCGTGATAAAATTCACGCGCAGCAGTTTCACCAAACCGTTTGGCCAGCTTTTCAGGGCCTGCCTTGGCCCCGCCCACGCAGCAGAAACCGCCATTGCGACCCGAGGCGCCCCAGCCGGGAACCTCGGCTTCGAGAACCATCACTTGTACGCCGTCCTGTGCCAGGTGAAGCGCGGCGGACAGGCCGGTATAGCCGCCGCCGATGATCACCACATCCGTGGTCAAATCACCTTTGGCGCGGGCCCAGTCATGGGGCGGGAGCTGCCAGAAACAGTCGGCGCGTGCGGCGTCGGAATAGGCGTAATCTTCGTAGAGCCGTTTCACAGTCGCCCCAGATAGGTGCGGTATTCGACCTGTGAAATCTCGGTGGTCAGCTGCGAAATTTCATCGCGGCGGACGTTCGTATAGATGCTTTGATAGCGTTCACCGAACGTGTCGCGAATAAAGTCCGAGGCGGCGAACCGTTCGACGGCCGCGCTCCAGTTGTCGGTCAGGGGGGCGGCCGGGCTGGCGGCGGGGTCGTCCAGCGGCATGGGCAGGGCAGGGGCATTGTCCAGCCCGTGCAACATGCCGCCAAGGATCGCGGTAATCGCCAGATAGGGGTTCACGTCGGCGCCGGAAATACGGTGTTCCAGGCGGGCGCCGGGCCCTTTGATTTCGGGCAGGCGCACGGCGGCGGCGCGGTTGTCAAAGCCCCAGTCCGGCGCGCTGGGCGCAAAGGAGTTGGGCTGGAACCGGCGATAGGAATTCATGTGTGGTGCGAAGATTGCCTGGGCGTCGCGCATGGTGTCCAGCACACCGCCGACGGCCGCTTTCAGGGTGTCCGACACCTTGCCCCCAGCGTCGAAGATATTCTTGCCGTCCGTGTCGACGAGTGAGGCGTGCACATGCATGCCGTTGCCCGGAAAACCGGCATAGGGTTTGGCCATGAAGGTGGCCTCCATCCCATGTTTGCGCGCAACCCCGCGCACCAGGCGGCGGAACCAGACGCCGGTGTCGGCGGCGGCCAACACGTCGTCGGTGTGGTGGAAATTGATTTCAAACTGACCGGGGCCGAATTCGGCAATCAGCGTGTCGGTGGGCAGACCTTGCACCTTCGATGCCGCAAGCACGTCGTCCAGGAACCCCTGCGTGCGTTCCAGCACTTCGAGGTCATAGTTCTGCGCGGTTGGCGAGCGGTCCGGCGGTGTTGGCCCGGCCTCCATGTCGTCGCGGGGTTTGAACAGGTAGAATTCCAGTTCGGTTGCCAGCACCGGGGTCAAGCCACGGTCGTGGAACCGGGTCACCATGTTTTTCAGCTGTTGGCGCGGCGACAATTGGCTGAGTTCCTGCGTGTCAGGATCAAGCATTTCAACCTGGACCTGGGCCACGTGACTTGCCGCCCAAGGCACCGGTTTCAGCGTGCCGGGAATGGGCACGATGCGCCCATCGGGGTCGCCCACGATGATGCCCAGGCCGGTCGCTTCGACCTCTTCACCCAAGATATTTGGTGCGTAGGTCGAAATCGGCAGGCGCACGGCCCCGTCGGCCAGTTTCGCTTCGTCATCGCCCGGAAGCCACTTGCCCCGCAGGACCGCATTCAGGTCGCACAGCATCAGCTCTAACCGGTCGGGCCGACCATGCTTGGTCACGTAAGCGGCGTATTCGTCACGGAAATTTTGCATCAGATGGCATCCTGTTCGTCCCGCTGGCGGCGGGTAATGGCACGTTTGGACATGAGCGATGTGGTGATCACCCCGATTGCGACAATGCCGATCATGATGGTCGACAGGGCGTTAATTTCGGGGCTGACGCCCAGACGCACAGCCGAGAAAATCTTGATCGGCAGGGTGGTTGAGCTGGGCCCGGAGGTGAAGGAGGCAATCACCAGATCGTCGAGCGACAGGGTGAAGGCCAGCAGCCAGCCTGAGATCACGGCGGGCGCGATGATCGGTAGGGTGACCAGGCGAAAGGCGTCAAACGGGGCGCAGCCGAGGTCCAGGGCGGCCTCCTCTAGGGACCGGTCAAACGTGACCAGGCGCGAGGAGACGACGACCGAGACATAGCACATCGAAAACGTCGTATGCGCCAGCACGATGGTGGTCGTGCCGCGGTCCAGCCCGATTGAAATGAACAGCAACAACAGTGACAGGCCGGTGATCACTTCGGGCATGACAAGCGGGGCATAGATCATGCCGGAAAACAGCGTGCGGCCATAGAATTTGCCACCGCGCACCATGACATAGGCGGCCATCGTGCCCAGAATTGTCGCCAGTGTTGACGACATGACCGCGACCTTTACCGTGACCCAGGCGGCGTCCAGAAAGGCCTCGTTCTGGAACAGCTCGCCATACCATTTGGTCGAAAATCCCGACCAGACCGTCACCAATTTCCCGGCGTTGAAAGAATAGATGATGAGGATCAGCATCGGGATATATAGGAACGCAAAACCCAAGGTGAGCGAGACCGTATTGAACCAGGACAGGCGTCTCATCGGCTGGCCTCCCGGTGTTTTTCCTCATTGCGCTGAAACAGCACGATGGGGATGATCAGGAGCAGCAGAAGGATGACCGCAACCGCCGAGGCGACAGGCCAGTCGCGGTTGGAGAAGAACTCCTCCCACAGAACCTTGCCGATCATCAGGGTTTTTGACCCCCCCAGCAGTGCCGGGATGACGAATTCGCCCATGGCGGGGATGAAGACCAGAAAGCTGCCCGCGATGATGCCCTGTTTGGACAGCGGCATGGTGATCAGCCAAAAGGCCGACAGGCGCGAACAACCCAGATCTTCGGCGGCCTCAAGCAGCGACGCATCAAGCCGATCAAGCGCGGCATAGATCGGCAGCACCATGAAGGGCAAATAGGTGTAAACGATGCCGATATAGACGGCGAGGTTGGTGTTCAGGATGACCAGCGGTTCTTGAATGATGCCGATGTACATAAGCAGTTGATTCAACAGACCTTCGTTGGACAGGATCGCCTTCCAGGCATAGACGCGGATCAGGAAACTGGTCCAGAACGGCAAGATCACCAGCATCATAAGCGTCGGGCGCCATTCGTCCGGCGCGCGCGCCATGCCATAGGCGATCGGATAGCCAACCATCAGCGTCAGCAGGGTGGAAATCAAAGCGATTTTCAGGCTCGACAGGTACGCCTTCCAGTACAGATCATCGCTGGCTAGGAACCAGAAATTTTCCATATCCAAACCGGCCCACCAGTCGGTGACGCCCGACCAACCCTGAGACAGATCCAGCGTCGGCGTATAGGGCGGGATCGCCAAAGTATAGTCCGACAGTGCAATTTTCAGCACGATCAGGAACGGCACCAGAAACAGTGCCAGAAGCCACAGGTACGGGACCGAGATCAGACCAAAACGGCGCATCAGTCCACCAGCACGGCGCCAGCCGTGTCCGTCCAGGACAGCCAAACGCTGTCTTCCCAGGTGAAGCTGCGCCGCTGAATGCGGCGCGTGTTAGCGGTTTGCGCCTTGATCACCGCGCCGCCGGGCAGTTCAACGTGATAGGTCGAGATATTGCCAAGGTATGCGATGTCCAGCACCTTGCCCTGGATCGTATTGTTGCGGTCGCCGGGTTTTTCGGTGGTGATTGCCACTTTTTCGGGCCGGATCGCCAGCGCGACTTCGCTGCCTTCCGGGATGTCCTTAGAGCTTGCGGCCCAGAGCGGCGCGTGATCGTTGGCGAATTTGATATGCACATGGTCGGCGTCCGCACGGGTGGAAGTGCCGCGAATGATGTTCACATCACCAATGAAATCAGCAACATAGGTCGAATTTGGTTCTTCGTAGATCTGTTGTGGCGTGGCGACCTGCACGATCTTGCCGTGGTCCATCACGGCGACGCGTGAAGACACTGTCATCGCCTCTTCCTGATCGTGGGTGACGATCACAAAGGTGGTGCCGGTGGTCTCCTGAATGTCCATCAATTCGAACTGGGTTTCCTGGCGCAGCTTCTTGTCCAGCGCGCCCAGCGGTTCATCCAGCAACAACAGTTTTGGTGCCTTGGCGAGCGACCGTGCCAGCGCAACCCGTTGGCGTTGACCACCAGAAATCTGGTGCGGTTT
>DFBF01000275.1 GCA_002367285.1 Rhodobacteraceae bacterium UBA3087
GAACCGATCCGCACGCTGGAAGATCTGGCCACCAAGCACGGTTATAAACTGACCCTGATCCCCGTGGATCACCCCGGTCAGGAGCAGAAATCGCAATGGCTGCAAATTCGTCGTGAAAAGCCGGACTATGTCCTGATGTGGGGCTGGGGCGTGATGAACCAGGTTGCCGTCCAGGAAGCCGCCAACATCCGTTACCCGATGGAAAACTTCATCGGTGTGTGGTGGTCGGGTGCCGAACATGACGTGCTGCCCGCAGGCGAAGCTGCCCACGGCTATAAGGCTGTAACCTTCCACAATGTCGGTGACGATTTCCCGGTATTTGACGACCTGCAGAAATACGTTGTCGACAAAGGTCTGGCTGCTGGCGCTGGCGACCAGATTGGCACCGCAGGGTACAACCGCGGTTTGTATGCCGCCATGTTGGCTGCTGAAGCTGCAGGCAAAGCACAGTCCATGACTGGTGTGGCCGACATCAACGCCGCGCAAATGCGTGACGCGATGGAAGCTCTGGAAATCACCGAAGAGCGTATGACCGAACTGGGCATGCCCGGTTTTGGCCCCAGCTTCAAAGTGACCTGCGCCAACCACGGCGGTCCGGGCACCGGTGCCATCGCACAGTGGGACGCAACGGCCAAAGCCTGGAGCCTGATCACCGAATTCGCCGAATCGGATATGTCCGTTATTCAGCCGCTGATCGACGCCGACTCGGCCGCTTATGCGGCTGAAAACAACATCGAACCGCGCTGCAACTAAGCCGCTTTGACAGACTCGTCCGGGCCCGCACCCCGTGGGCCCGGACACAATCGAAACGAATTCAGACAGGACGACCAAGATGCTGGACGCCGCAGAGACCCAAGAGACCCTTCTGGAGGTCAACAATATCGAGGTGATCTATAATCACGTGATCCTTGTGTTGAAGGGCGTAAGCCTGAATGTTCCCAAAGGCGGGATCACGGCCCTTCTGGGCGGTAACGGTGCGGGCAAGACGACCACGCTCAAAGCGATCTCGAACCTCTTGCACTCGGAACGTGGCGAAGTCACCAAGGGCTCGATCGAGTTCCGTGGCGAAAACGTCGCCGAATCCAACCCCGCTGCTTTGGTGCAGCGCGGCGTTATCCAGGTGATGGAGGGCCGCCGGTGTTTCGAACACCTGACAGTCGAAGAAAACCTGCTGACCGGCGCCTATACGCGGTCGGACGGCAAGGGTGCCATCGCTGATGACCTTGAAATGGTCTACAAGTATTTCCCGCGGCTGCGCGAGCGCCGCAAATCCCAGGCCGGGTATACTTCGGGCGGGGAACAGCAGATGGTTGCCATGGGCCGCGCTCTGATGAGCCGCCCTGAGTGCATCCTGCTGGACGAACCGTCCATGGGCCTGGCACCGCAACTGGTCGAACAGATCTTTGAGATCGTGAAATCGGTGAACGAAAACGAAGGCGTGACCTTCCTGCTGGCCGAACAGAACACCAACGTCGCCCTGCGCTATGCGCACTATGGCTATATCCTGGAATCAGGCCGCGTTGTGATGGACGGCCCCGCTGCCGAACTGCGCGAGAACCCGGACGTCAAGGAATTCTATCTGGGCATGTCGGATGACGGGCGCAAATCCTTCCGCGACGTGCGGTCCTATCGTCGCCGGAAGCGTTGGCTGGCCTGATGCGCCGCAAAACGCAACATATGTCATCGGCTATTGGCGAGCCGACAGGGGACGTGCGCCCAGCGTGTTTTCCCTTGGGCTCAGGCGACCTGGTCGCGCAGGGCGTCCAGTTGGGCGCAGGCTTGGTCCCGGTTCAACGCCGGGCGCATGGCCACGACCTGACCGGTTTCCTCGACGGTTGTGCCATACCGGACCTGCCCCAGGCTGAAGGCCAGACGCAGCCGCTTGGCGGCGCGCGACTGGGACAGCCAGGCGGCCTGCTCGATGCGCAGCGCTTCGGAGTTGATCAAGAAGAACCACTTGCGATCGGTGGCGTCGAGCATCTCGGCCAGCGTGTCGTAAACGACATTCACGTCGCCCGAATGGCGCAAGGTCAGGCCGGACAGGTCGATTTCGGCAATCCGGCGGGCGTCGTCCAGACGCAGGCGCCCGGTGATCTGATCCACCGCGTATTGCGGCGTGCGGTTCAGCTTGGCGACCCGGGTCGAGGGCAGCTGCGCAATCCGCGCCAGCGCCGCATCGCGGTCGGCAAACAGGTTCGGGTTGAACGCATCCGTGCCCGCCGTGCGGATCAGTTCTCTGCGCGCGATGTCGCTGTTGTCCAGTTTCACCGTGGCCATGGCATGGGCCTTGGTCAACGCCTTGCCGCGCTGCGTCTGGGCCACCCAGGCAAAGCTGTCGACGCGCAGACCTGTCACGTGCAGCAGGAAGAACCACCTGTCCTCGCCGCTGTCGGCAATCGCCGCGTGGATCTGGTCATAGACCCCGTTCACATCGGCCGAGCTGTCCAGAATGAGCCCGGTAAAATCGACCTCCACCGTCTGGGTGGTGTCATCAAAATGAACTCGGTTGGCCATATCGGTCATCACATCNNGCTTTCTTTCTGCGTTGCGGCGTAATCTATGCCAATTCGTCCCCAGTATACAATTGCACGCAGTGCATGGCCGGGTTTCGCCCCGCGACATGCTCTGCCCTTCACAAAAGGGTTCTTTCCATGTCTGACTTCTTCGACACGCTGGAAACCCGGTCCGCCGATCAACGCGCGGCCGATTTGACACAGGCCCTTCCGGCCCAGATTGCTCGCGCTCAGGTGTTGGCGGGTTTTTCAGGCAGCTTGGGTGGCGTTGACGCCGCCGCAATCACCTCGGCTGAGGCCCTGGCCTCCCTGCCAGTGCTGCGCAAATCCGAGATCGGTAAAGCCCAGGCCGCTGATGGTCCGCTGGGGGGCTTTGCCGCCCTGCCAACCCACGAATTCGCCCATATCTTCCAATCCCCCGGCCCGATTTACGAACCCGGCGGCACCGGCCATGACTGGTGGCGCATGGGGCGTTTCCTGGCCGCCTGCGGCATTGGCAAGGGCGATATCGTGCAGAACTGTTTTGGCTATCACCTGACACCCGCCGGCATGATCTTTGAAAATGGCGCGCGGGCCGTTGGCGCCGCTGTCGTGCCCGCTGGCGTTGGCCAGACCGAGCTGCAAGTGCGCGCTGCCGCCGACATCGGCACCACCGCGTACGCCGGGACGCCCGATTACCTGAAGGTCATTCTGGACCGGGCTGATGCGGATGGCGTGAAGCTGAAAATCACCAAGGCCGCCGTGGGCGGGGGTGCTCTGTTCCCCAGTTTGCGTCAGGAATATGCAGATCGCGGCATCATGTGCTTGCAAAGCTATGCCACCGCCGATCTGGGCAACATCGCCTATGAAAGCCCGGCGATGGAGGGCATGATCATCGACGAACACGTGGTCGTCGAAATCGTACGCCCCGGCACCGGCGACCCTGTTGCGCCGGGTGAAGTGGGCGAGGTCGTGGTCACCACGTTGAACCCCGATTATCCGCTGATCCGCTTTGCCACCGGCGATCTGTCCGCCACTCTGCCCGGGATCAGCCCCTGTGGCCGCACCAATACGCGCATCAAGGGGTGGATGGGCCGCGCCGACCAGACCACCAAGATCAAAGGCATGTTTGTGCGCCCTGAACAGGTCGCGGCCTTTGTCGCCAAACATGACGATGTGGCCCGTGCCCGCGTGATCGCGGCGCGTGAAGGCGAAAGTGACATCATGGTGGTGCAGATCGAAACCGACGCCACCGATGCCAATGCTTACGCCGGATCAATCGTCGACACTCTGAAGTTGAAGGCCAAGGTCGAACTGGTCGCCAAAGGCAGCCTGCCCAACGACGGCAAGGTCATCGAAGACACGCGCAGCTACGACTGACGCACAAAGTTACCTCCCGGAAAAGCCCCGTGGCCGTTTGGCGCGGGGTTTTTCTTTTGCGCAGGGATCACATTTTGGTGCTTCACGCGATTGCGATGGCCCGAGCCCTTGCCCCTGTCGCTGCGTTGGCCGATATCTGGGCCAACCTGTAACCCGGAGGCCCCATGTATCGTTCCCCCTTGACCCGTCGCACCGTTTTGCTGGGTGCATCCGCAATGCTTGCGACCCCCAGCCTTCTTCTTGCCCAGCCGCGCCGCAATATTTCGTCTTTTCGCACGCAGGCTTGGCAGGACCATTTTGAAACGCTTGGAGTAGGCTGTCTGCTGGCCGACATCACCAGCCGCGCGGTGCATTACTGGGGCGGGGATGGGGACACCTATCGCCTGTTCCCGTCGTCAATTCCCAGGAGCGAGGATCTGACCCGGCGTGGATATACCGAAGTGAAGCGCAAGGCACAAAACCCCAGTTGGACGCCGACGCCCTCCATGCGGGCCGAAGACCCCGACCTGCCGATCCGCATGGATGGTGGCGCGCCGGGCAACCCTTTGGGCACCCGGGCCATGTATCTGGGCTGGCCCGCCTATCTGGTGCACGGCACCCATGACACCCGAAAGATCGGGCGCCAAAGTTCGTCTGGCTGCATTGGTCTGTACAACAAGCATGTCGAATCCCTGTACGAGATGGTTCAGATCGGCACGCAGGTGCTGTTGCTGTAAGGCGCTGACCTAGTCCTGAAACACATAGGTGCCCGGCGCGGCCTCTAGCGGTGGCAATTCCTTGGTGCCGATCTTTGGCGGTGTGGTCTGACCGCTGGAGTGCTCCTGCAACCAGGCCAGCCAAGGTGTCCACCAGCTCCCCTCTTGGGTGTCATGCCGGTCAACCCAGGTGTCCGGGTCCATATAGTTGATACCCGGCGTGCGGTGGCCCAGACGGAAATGGCGGTGCTTGTGGCCGGGTTCCGACAGGATGCCACCATTGTGCCCCCCTGAGGTCAGGCAGAAGCGCAAGTCGCCCTCGGTAAACAAGGTGGCCTTATAGACCGACTTCCACGGTGCGATGTGATCCTTTTCGGTGCCCAGCACGAAGAACGGCGCATCAATATCCTTTAGCGCGATCACCTTGCCCTCTACCGCAAACCGTCCGGCGGTCAGGCGGTTTTCCAGAAACAGACTGTGCAGGTATTCGCTGTGCATCCGGTACGGCATGCGGGTCGCGTCGGCGTTCCAGGTCAGGATGTCGGCCTGTCGGTCATCCTGGCCCAGGAAATAGCGGCCAATCACCCGGCCCCAGATCAGATCGCGCGCCGCAAGGGCCTGAAAGGCTCCGGCCATTTGGCCTTCTTCCAGCACGCCCTGATCCCACATCATATCGTCCAGAAACGCGACCTGGCTTTCGTCCAGAAACAGCATCAGTTCGCCTGCCTCGGTGAAATCGGTCTGCGCCGCCAACAGGGTGATCGACGCCAAACGGTCATCGCCTTCGCGGGCCATGGTGGCCGCCGCAATCGACAGGATGGTGCCGCCCAGGCAATACCCCGTGGCGTGGATTTTCTGGTCCGGGACGATCTGGCCAATGACCTCCAGCGCCGCCATCACGCCCTTGCGGCGATAGTCATCCATGCCCAGATCACGATGCGCAGAGGTCGGATTGATCCAGCTGATCGCGAACACGGTGAACCCCTGTTCGACCAGATACGAGATCAGCGAATTTTCCGGGCTGAGGTCCAGGATGTAGAATTTCATGATCCAAGCGGGCACGATCAGGATCGGTTCGGCCTCCACAGTGTCAGTCTGTGGCGCATACTGGATTAGCTCGAACAATTCGTTGCGATACACGACCTGACCAGGGGTGCAGGCGATGTTTTCGCCGACTTTGAACTCCTGCGGGCAGTCGGGACAATCGCCGGTCATCTGCTGGCGCAGGTCGCGCATCATGTACTGCGCACCTTCAACCAGATTGCGCCCGCCATCCTTCATCGTCTTCTCCAGCACCTCAGGGTTCAGGGCGGGGATGTTTGTCGGCGACATGGCGTCCAACGCCTGATGAGTCATGAAGTTGACGCGGTTTATGTTGGGCTGACGTGCGCCGCGCACGGGTTGGGTGGCGGCCTCCCACCAATCCTCGGTGGCCAGGAAATTCTGTTTCAACAGGCTGAAGGGGGGCGTGTTCCAGGCTGGGTGACTGAACCGGTGGTCGCCGGGCAGGGGCGCAAACCCGTCACCGGTCATCATCCCGGTGGTCAGCTTGGCCATGTTCTGGCCGGCGTGTTCCATCAGCTCCAACTGGCGTCCTGGCGCGCGGGCCATATGGGCGAACCAATCGCCCCAAGCGGCCATCGCGGCATTGGGCGACTGCCCCTTGGTCAGGCGCGCGGTCATTGCCCGCGTGGCACGATCCAGCGTGTCATAAGGATGGGGGGTGGGTTTTTTCGTCTCGGGCATGGTCCACTCGGTCATTGTGCAGTTGCAGCATTATTCCCGAGCTATGTGGCGAAATTGCGAAAGTCAGCCCCGGCAAGCCGTGCAAATTGACGCAGTTGGGGTAATTGCCTGTGCAAAGGCACATATGCGCGAAAAAAAGGCCTGCCAGGTTTCCCGGACAGGCCATTTTTTCGAAGCTCGGTAAGCTCAGCCCTGGCGGGCTTTGAACCGGCGCTGCGTTTTGTTGATCACATAAACGCGGCCTTTACGGCGCACGACGCGACAGTCGCGATGCCGGTTTTTAAGCGAACGGAGCGAATTACGGACTTTCATGGCCCTTCTCCTTCTTCCCGGCGCGCGAGGCGCCTGATTGCCTTTTGCCAGATTTCTCTGACGGTTCATGGTGGGCGATACTGGGATCGAACCAGTGACCCCTTCGATGTCAACGAAGTGCTCTACCGCTGAGCTAATCGCCCGAAATCTTCATTCAGTCCCGGTTTGCGGCCCGGAGCCAAACGCACACAGCGCGGGATGAGCCGCGCCGGTTCGCGTGTCTATAAAAGGAGTCGTTCAGGTGCACAAGGGCTTTTAGACAAGGAATTTTTGTCTTTATATGGTCGGGAAGGAAATCGGATGACAAAACCGCCCTATACCCTGTCCATGCCATCGACCAGATCGACCTCGGTGGTGTTCGCTTCGCCTCACAGCGGGCGGGACTATTCGTGGGCCTTCACGCGTCGATCCATGCTGGATGAACGCGCCATCCGCTCATCAGAAGACGCGTTTATTGATCGCCTGTATGGGACTGCGCCAAGCCATGGCGCACCCTTGTTGGCGGCTGCGGCGCCCCGGGCCTTTGTCGATCTCAATCGCGGAGCCGAGGAATTGGACCCGGCCCTTATTCGCGGGATACGCAAGCCGGGCGGGCACAATCCCCGCGTCGCATCCGGGCTGGGGGTTATTCCGCGCGTCGTTTCCGGGGGGCGCGAGATCTATCGCGGCAAGCTGACCTTGGGCGAAGCCCAAGGGCGCCTGAACGATGTCTGGTATCCCTATCACGCCGCCTTGCAACAGCTATTGGACCAAAGCCGCGCGTTGTTCGGCGAGGCGATCCTGATTGATTGTCACTCCATGCCACACGAGGCCCTCGACAGCCTGTGTCGCACCCAAAAACGCAAACCCGAGGTGGTTCTGGGCGACCGGTTTGGGGCCGCGGCCGACGCTGATATCGTTGACCGTGTCGA
>DFBF01000269.1 GCA_002367285.1 Rhodobacteraceae bacterium UBA3087
CTTCCATGTGCCGATCTGCGTCGCCTCTCGGTGTTTGCTCGCAAACACCTGCCGATAATAGATGAACGCCATACTTCTTGGACAGTTCCGCCAACGTCATCTCCTCGCGGATCGCTTCAAGCGCAACGCGGGCTTTGAATTCAGGCGAATAGTTCTTTCGTTTCCTCATTCTGGATCACTTCTTTCGCCATGCGATCCACCTTGCGATTGGTCCGAAACTCCGCGACCGCTTCTGTCTGATCCAACGTCACCATCTGTTGCGCGTCCTGACCCAGAGCGTCCTCGGCGTCCAGTGCCGCTAACTCGGCCTCAAGCCGTGCGTGAAACCGTTTCACGTCCGCGTCATTCATGTTCGAAATCTCTGTCATCACGGCTTACCATTTTGATATGAGAGCCTATCTGGTGTAAAACACTCAGGCAATCAGAGGGAGGCCACAATGGCCGAGACGCGCTTAAACCTGACCGAACTGGACCCTGTGTGGGACCGTATCACCCGCGAAGCCCACGAGGCCGTGGCGATTGAACCGCTGCTGGGCGGTCTGGTCGGTGCCTGTGTGTTGCACCATAAAACGCTGGAAAAAGCGCTGTCGTATCGCTTTGCCGCCAAGCTCAGCTCTAATGAGATGAGCATGGTGTTGCTGCGTGAAATTGCGGATGAATCCTATGCCGAAAACCCCTGCCTGTCTGAGGCCGCGCGCGCGGACCTTGCGGCGATCCTGGAACGTGATCCGGCCTGCCACCGTCTGTTGCAGCCGATCCTGTACTTCAAGGGGTTCCAGGCCATGCAAGCATATCGGCTTGCCCATCATCTGTGGAGCGTCGGGCGTACGGATCTGGCCTATTTCATCCAGATGCGGTGTTCCGAGGTTTACGGCATCGACATTCACCCCGGTGCGCGGATCGGCAAAGGCATCATGATCGACCACGCCCATTCCATCGTCATCGGCGAAACCGCCGTGGTGGGCGACAATGTGTCGATGCTGCATTCCGTCACGCTGGGCGGCACTGGCAAGGAAGACGAAGACCGTCACCCGAAGATCGAAGACGGTGTGTTGATCGGTGCCGGGGCCAAGGTTCTGGGCAATATCCGGGTCGGCCATTGTTCGCGTATTGCTGCGGGATCGGTCGTTTTGACGGACATCCCGGCCAATGTCACGGTTGCTGGTGTGCCAGCCAGGATTGTCGGCGAAGCGGGCTGTGATCATCCGTCTGTCGAAATGGACCAGACCCTGGAAGGGTGTTCAAAAACAAAGACCTAACTTGACGTTCGTCAATGTTTTGGATGTTTGAACCTGAAAAGCTCCCGGTGTTGAACCATCGGGAGCCTTTGTCATGAACCGTATCTGGATTGCCGCCGTTCTGGGGTTTTCGGCACTGTTCCTGATGGCGGTCGCTTAGTCCGAAGCCTCGCCTGAAAACTGGTCATAGGCCTCAAGCGCGCGCGCACCGTACATATAGGCGGGGCCGCCGCCCATCATGATCGAAACTGACACGGTTTCTGCGATTTCTTCTTTCGTCGCGCCCGCTTTCATCGCGGCGCGCACGTGGAACCCGATACAGTCGGCACATTGACGCGCGATGCCGATGGCCAGCGCAATCAACTCCTTGTGCTTGACGGACAATTCGCCTTCGAAAATCGCGGCCTGGTGCATCTTGGAAAAGGCCGACGCGCCGCGCGGCTGTTCGGCCTGATAGTTGTCCAGATTGTCGACGGTAACGGCGAGTTCTTTTTCGAAGTTCATGAGGATGCTCCTGTTCGCGATAACCTGCGCAAGGAAATGGCCCAAAGCAGAGTGTTCCGCTTTGAGCCAAATCAAGATGTATGGACCTCGGGCGGGTGTCAGGCCAGCATGGTCATCGGGTTTTCCAGATTGTCCTTGATTGCGTTCAGCAACACGGCCCCCAGGGCGCCGTCGATGACGCGGTGATCGACCGACATGGTGACTGACATGACGGTTGCCACGCCCAGTTCGCCGTCGTCCTTGACCACCGGTTTCTTGACCCCGGCGCCCACGGCCAGAATGCCGGCATGGGGCGGGTTCACGATGGCGTCGAAATTGTCGATGCCGAACATGCCCAGGTTCGAGATGGCAAAGCTGCCGCCCTGGTATTCGTGTGGCGCCAGCTTGCGGTCACGTGCGCGCGCGGCCAGGTCTTTCATCTCGACCGACAGGGCGGACAGCGATTTCATGTCGCTGTCTTGCAGTACCGGCGTGAACAAGCCGCCTTCGATGGCGACGGCCACGGCCACGTCGGATGCTTTCATCTGCAAAACGCGATCCCCGGCCCAAACGGCGTTGGCTTCGGGCACCTGTTGCAGTGCAATGGCGCAGGCCTTGATGATGAAGTCATTGACCGACAGCTTTACGCCACGGGCCTCCAACTGCTTGTTCAGCGTGGCGCGGAAGGCCAGCAGGGCGTCGAGCTGAATGTCGCGCCGCAGATAGAAATGCGGGATGGTCTGCTTGGCCTCGGACAGACGTGCGGCGATGACCTTGCGCATGCCATCCAGTGGGATTTCTTCGTAGTCGCGCCCTTCGTACATGCGGGCCACCATATCGGCAGAGGCGCCGGTGGGGGCTGGCGCAGGGGCAGCTGTTGCGGGGGGCGGTGCGGCGGGTGCGGGTGCGATGACTGTTGTGCCCTCTACATCAGCTTTGACGATGCGGCCTTTCGGGCCGGTGCCGGTGACCTGGCTCAGGTCCAGACCCTTGTCAGCCGCGATGCGACGAGCCAAGGGGGACGCGAAAATACGTGTTCCATCAGTGGGTTGCGCCGCCGCGGGAGCTGGAACAGGGGCCGCAGCTGCGGCTTGCTCAGGGGCCCCGGTCGGGGCCTCTTCGCGCGCCGCCTCACCCGCAGGGGCGGGTTTCGCGGTGGGTGCCGCGATGTCGTCAGCGCTTTCACCGTCTTCCAGCAACACCGCAATGACGGTATTCACCGCCACGTTTTCGCGGCCTTCGGCGATCAGGATCTTACCAATGACGCCTTCGTCAACGGCTTCGAATTCCATCGTTGCCTTGTCGGTTTCGATTTCAGCCAGCAGGTCACCAGAGGCAACAGTGTCGCCTTCCTTGACCAGCCATTTTGCCAGCGTGCCTTCCTCCATCGTGGGGGACAGGGCGGGCATGAGAATTTCAATGGGCATGTCTCTGTCTCCTTACCGGTAGGTCACGGATTTCACCGCGTCGATGACTTCTTTCGTCGTCGTCAGCGCGAGTTTTTCGAGGTTGGCGGCATAGGGCATGGGCACGTCCTTGCCGGTGCAGTTGATGACGGGGGCGTCGAGATAGTCGAACGCCTCTTGCATCAGAACCGCTGAGATATGGCCGCCGATGCTGGCAACCGGCCAGCCCTCTTCGACCGTCACACAGCGGTTGGTTTTCATGACCGATTTGATCACCGTTTCCGTGTCCATCGGGCGCAGGGTGCGCAGGTCGATGACCTCGGCGGAAATGCCGTCTTTGGCCAGCTCCTCGGCCGCTTCCAGCGCATATTTCATGCCGATGCCAAAGCTGACGATGGTGACATCGCTGCCGTCCTGCCAGATGCGCGCCTTGCCGAACGGGATGGTGAAATCATCCATCACCGGCACATCAAAGCCAACGCCGTACAGCAGTTCGTTTTCCAGGAAAACAACCGGGTCGGGGCTGCGGATGGCGGTTTTCATCAGGCCTTTTGCGTCAGCAGCCGAATAGGGCATGGCGACCTGCAAGCCGGGGATCTGGGCGTACCAGGCTGCAAAATCCTGGCTGTGCTGGGCGCCGACGCGCGCGGCTGCGCCATTGGCCCCGCGGAACACGATCGGGCAGGACATCTGGCCACCCGACATGTACCGCGTCTTTGCGGCCGAGTTGATGATCTGGTCGATTGCCTGCAAGGCAAAGTTCCAGGTCATGAATTCGACGATGGGCTTGAGCCCGCCGAATGCTGCACCAACCGCAAGACCGGTGAAACCGTGCTCGGTGATCGGCGTGTCGATCACGCGCTTGGCGCCGAATTCGTCCAGCATGCCCTGGCTGACCTTATAGGCACCGTTATATTCGGCCACCTCTTCGCCCATCAGGAACACATCGCCATCGGCGCGCATTTCTTCGGACATGGCGTCACGCAGCGCTTCGCGCACGGTGGTTTTCTTCATTTCGGTGCCGGCCGGGATTTCCGGTGCGTCCGAGAGGATGGGTTTGATCGGGGCCGCGGGGGCAGGGGCAGCGGCGGGCGCCGGTGTCGCAGCAGGCGCGGCGACAGGTGCCGCGGCACTGGCCACGGGCACGTCTTCGCCCTCTTCGATCATGATGGCGATGGGGGTGTTCACCTTTACCGCTTCGGTGCCGTCAGCGATCAGGATCTTGCCCATCACACCTTCGTCGACCGCTTCGAATTCCATCGTCGCTTTGTCGGTTTCGATTTCGGCAATGATGTCGCCGGACGACACGGTGTCGCCTTCCTTGACCAGCCATTTGGCCAGCGTGCCTTCCTCCATCGTGGGGGACAGCGCGGGCATGAGAATTTCAGTAGCCATGTTTTTTT
>DFBF01000045.1:0-6013 GCA_002367285.1 Rhodobacteraceae bacterium UBA3087
CCGCGCCGCCAGCCATGCCGGAACCTGCTTCGAAGAGGCTTGCGCCATCGGCACGTACACAAACGCGAGCGGTGTTGCCGTTAACGACAACGGGCTCTGGCTTACAGTTCTAGACAACGCCATTTGCGCCCTGAACCTGCAGTTCATAAACGGGATCGCCCGATGCACCCAGCACGCCGGCCTGAGTGGTCGTCTGAGCAAAAGACGCACCCGCAAGTGCAATCGCCGCTGCTGTAACTGTCGCAAACATTTTCATCTCGAAGATACTCCTGTGATAATTCTAAATTCCGGTTGATCGCATCATGGCACATCTCTCCAATACGCGCAAAGCCGAATTGTTAATCCGTAGTTAATTTAGACGTGTACGAAGCGCTCCGGACACAAACGCTTAAAATCTGGTCACGTTCCCTGCCTTTCTAGCTAAATATTATAAATTTGTGCAAACTTTTTCTCTAGATAGGCAAGAAGTGGCGCTTCGCTGGGATCTTGGCCGCAGGCCTTCGCAATGACCTCCCGCGGCGCATAGAGACCGCCGTGTTTTTGTACGTTGTTACGCAGCCAGCCGGTTGCCGCACTTGTGTCGCCGCGCGCCAGGTCAGCATCCAAGTCAGGTAACGCCACGCGCATAGTCTCGTGCAGACATCCGGCATAGACATTGCCCAGCGTATAAGTCGGGAAATACCCGAGCAGGCCAACCGACCAATGGACATCTTGCAGAACGCCATGCGAGGGACGGTCGACTTTATACCCGAAATCCGCTTCAAACCGGTCATTCCAAGCGGCTTCGAGGTCAGACACCTGGAGGTCACCCGACATCAGGGCGCGTTCCAGATCAAAGCGCAGCAACACATGCAGGTTATACTGCAGCTCATCCGCCTCGGTGCGGATGAAACCATCAGATACCCTGTTCACGATGCGGTAAAAGGTATCCTCATCTGCCACGCCGAAATCGCCAAAGGCGTCTTTCATCTCGCCAAACAGCCAGCCGGTGAAAGCGCGACTGCGACCGATCTGATTCTCATAAATCCGGCTCTGGCTTTCATGCACGCCCATCGACACGCCTGCCCCCAGCGGAGTCAGCAGATAATCGCGATCAATGCCCTGTTCGTAACAGGCATGCCCCGTTTCATGGATGGTCGAATAGAAACAGTTAAACGGATCGGTCGGGCTGGTGCGCGTGGTGATGCGTACGTCCAGGCCAGACCCGGAACTGAACGGGTGCACCGCCTTGTCCAGCCGCCCATGCGCCATGTCATAGCCAAAGGTCTTGGCCAGTTCGCGGGTCAGTTTCATCTGTTTGCGTTCGTCAAACGTGCCCTCAAGCGAGGTCGGCTGATGATCCGCCCCCATGGTTGCGTCGCGCAGCGCCACAAGGCGCGGGCGCAGGGCGTCGAACATGGACTGAAGCTCGGCCCCGGTGATGCCGGGTTCAAAGTCATCCAGCAGCGCGTCATACAGATCACCGCCGTCGGCCAAGGCCGTGGCCTCTTCCACCTTCAGGCGGACGATGTTTTCCAGAACCGGGCGGAAGGCGTCGAAATCATCCGCTGCACGGGCCTTGGCCCAGTCGCCTTGCGCAGCCGAGGTTGCGCGGGCGATCTCGCCAGCCAGGGCGGCAGGTACCTTGTTCATCCGGTCAAACGAGCGACGGATATGGCGCAGATTTGCCCGTCCAACATCGTCCAGCACGCTTTCGTCCACCGCTTCCAGCCAATCGCCAACCCGTGGATCGGACCGGCGCCCGTGCAGCACATGTTCGATGGCGCCCATTTCTTCGGCCCGTTGTGGGGCGGCCTCGCGCGGCATCATGGTTTCCTGATCCCAACCCAAGCGGCCCGCGATCTGCGCCAGCGCCTGGGTGTCACGGTCAAACGCCATCAGCTCATCATATGCAGTCATATCAGGTCCTTACGGATTGTTCGGTGGGATAGCCCGACAGGAAACGGGCGTTCAGGATCAGAACCCAGGCCAGAATGGCCCCGACCTGATGGGTGATCGCGATATGCAGCGGCGCGGCATAGAGCACGGTGAAAATGCCCAGCAAGGCCTGGGCGATAATCATAACGCCCACCAGCGTGAATGCCTGACGCGTCACCGGGTTGGGCGAGCGGCGCGAGACACGCCAGACCACCAGCGCAAAGATCAAGACCGTATAGCCCAGCATGCGGTGCATGAACTGCACAAGGCCTGCGTTTTCAAAGAAATTGCGCCAGCCGGGGGTGATCGAAAATGCATCAGGCGGAAAGAATTGGTCGGCCATCCAGGGCCAATCGACAAAACTGCGCCCGGCGTCGATCCCGGCCACCAACGCACCCAACAGGATTTGCAGCCCGGCCAGATGCAACAGTCCCGTGGACATGCCCCAGAGCTTGCGCTCGCGCCCGCGGCGGGCCTGCATCAAGGCGGCCTCTTTGCGACCCAACAGCAGGATATACCAGGTGATCAGCCCAAGGATCAGGAACGCCAGGCCCAGGTGCGTGGCCAGCCGGTACGAGGCGACATCGACCATATTGCCGCTGAGGCCCGAGGAGACCATCCACCAGCCAATGGCCCCCTGCGCCCCGCCCAACGCCCCTATGCCGACCAGACGCGCGGTCCAGCCGGTGGGAATGCGTTTGGTGACCAGAAAGAAGACAAATCCAAGCGCCCAGACCAGACCAATGAAGCGGCCCAGTTGCCGGTGGCCCCATTCCCACCAATAGATGGACTTGAAGGCCTCCAGCGACATGCCTTTGTTTTGCAGCTGATATTCCGGGCTGGCCTGGTATTTTTCAAACTCGGACGCCCAATCGTCGGCGTTCATTGGCGGCAGCGCGCCGGTCACTACGTTCCATTCGGTGATCGACAGGCCCGAATCCGTCAGACGGGTCAGCCCGCCGACCACAACCATGGCCGCGACCATAAGGAACAGCACCATCAACCAGGCCCTGATTCCACCGCGCCCCCGGCCTCCGCCCCCGCGTTCGATCGCTCCTTTTTCCAGGGCCAGGCGTGTGCCGGCCTCGTCGCTGACTTCCTCGAAAATGCTGCGTGGCTGGGCCATGCTGTCCCCCGTCATGTTTTCGCGCGATAATCAATCAGATAAGGGCGCGCGGCAAGCCATGAAAAGGGGGGATTTGCGTCCCTTTTGGTTGCCCTGCCAGCTTGCCCAATGATATAGTTGCAAGAACTAGATATTGTGTGCACGGCACAGGAATGGCGGATAACGTGAACGATACCCCTGAACCCCCTGAAAACACAGACGATAATACGCCTGGGCGTTATGTCTATGACGGCCCTCAGATCTCGATTGAGGAGGAGATGAAGACCTCCTATCTCGACTATGCGATGAGCGTCATTGTCAGCCGGGCCATTCCGGACCTGCGCGACGGGCTGAAACCCGTCCACCGCCGCATTCTTTATGCGATGCACGAGACCGGAAACAGCCACGACAAACCCTATCGCAAGTCGGCCCGCCCGGTCGGTGACACGATGGGGAAATACCACCCGCATGGGGACAGCGCGATCTATGACGCGTTGGTGCGTATGGCACAGCCGTTTTCCATGTCGCTGCCTTTGCTGGACGGTCAGGGCAACTTTGGCTCGATGGATGGCGATAACGCCGCTGCCATGCGATATACCGAAGTCCGCATGGACAAACCCGCGGCCTTCCTGCTGGCGGATATCGAAAAAGACACGGTTGATTTCGGCGACAACTATGACGGCAAGGACAAGGAGCCGACGGTTCTGCCGGCGCGGTTCCCCAATATGCTGGTCAATGGTGCGAGCGGTATTGCTGTCGGCATGGCGACCAACATTCCGCCCCACAACCTTGGCGAAGTGATTGACGCAACGCTGGCGCTGATCGAAAACCCCGACCTGTCCTCGGAAGGGCTGATGGAATATGTGCCCGCCCCGGATTTCCCGACGGGCGGCATTATTCTGGGCCGGGCTGGCGCAAAAAAGGCATACTTGGAAGGGCGCGGCAGCGTCATCATCCGCGCCAAAACCCGGATCGAAGAAATCCGCAAGGATCGCTATGCCATCGTGCTGGATGAGATCCCCTATCAGGTCAACAAGGCCAGCATGATCGAAAAGATCGCCGAACTGGTGCGCGACAAAAAGCTGGAAGGCATTTCGGCGGTTCAGGACGAATCGGACCGGATCGGCGTGCGCGTGGTGGTTGAACTGAAACGTGACGCGACGCCCGAAGTGGTGTTGAACCAGCTGTTCCGCTTTACCCAGATGCAGACCAGTTTCGGCTGTAACATGCTGGCGCTGAATGGCGGTCGGCCCGAACAGCTGACCCTGTATGATTTCCTGAGCTATTTCATCACCTTCCGCGAGGAAGTTGTGACGCGCCGCACGGCGTTCGAGCTGCGCAAATCACGCGAACGCAGCCATATTCTGTGTGGTCTGGCCGTGGCCGTTTCCAATGTCGATGAAGTGGTCGCCACCATCCGAGGGTCGCAAGACCCGGCGGACGCACGTGAAAAACTGATGGGCCGCCGCTGGCCTGCACAAGACATCGCCGAATACATTCAGTTGATTGATGATCCGACCCATAAGATGAATGACGACGGGACCTATAACCTGTCCGAAACCCAGGCGCGTGCCATTCTGGAATTGCGGCTGCAACGCCTGACCGCGATGGGCGTCAAGGAAGTCACGGACGAGCTGCAAGAGCTGGCCGCCAAGATCCGCGACTATCTGGACATTCTGCGCTCGCGCGATCGAATTATGGAGATCATTTCCGGCGAATTGCTGGAGGTGAAAGAGGCGTTCGCCGTACCGCGTCGCACCCAGATCGTTGACTGGTCCGGTGATATGGACGACGAAGACCTGATTGAACGCGAGGACATGGTGGTGACCATCACCGCCTCGGGTTGGGCGAAACGCACGCCTTTGGCCGATTTCCGCGCCCAGAAACGGGGCGGCAAGGGCCTGTCGGGCATGGCGACCAAGGACGAGGACGTGATCACCACGCTGTTCGTCGCCAATACGCACACGCAGCTGTTGTTCTTTACCGATGACGGCATGGCCTACAAGTTGAAGACCTGGCGTTTGCCCCAGGGTGGGCGCACCGCCAAGGGAAAACCACTGGTCAATATCCTGCCAATCCCGACCGGGGTGTCGATTGCTGCGATCCTGCCCGTGGATCGGGACGAGGACGACTGGGACGACTTGCAGATCGTCTTCGCCACCTCCAAAGGGTCGGTCCGGCGCAACCGCCTGTCTGACTTCACCAACGTCATGCGCAACGGCAAGATCGCGATGAAATTCGAAGGTGACGACGAAGGCACCCGCCTGATCAACGCGCGAATTTGTGATGAAAATGATGACGTTATGCTGGTAACTTCAAGTGGTCGGGCGATCCGTTTCCCGGTCACGGATGTGCGTGTGTTCAACTCGCGTTCCTCGACCGGTGTGCGCGGCATCAAGCTGATCAATGCTGGGGATGAGGTCGTCTCGGCCTCGGTGATCCGCCATTTCGAAGCCACGCCGGATGACCGGACCGCCTTTATCAAACGCTTCCGCTCAGGGCTGGGCAGCGATGCTTCGGACGAGGACAGCAGCGAAGAGGTGTCCGGTGATCTGTCCGAGGAGCGGTATCAAGAAATGCTCTCGGCCAACGATTTGCTTGTGACGATCAACAAGGGCGGCACAGGCAACCTGACGTCCAGCCATGACTATCGGGTCAGTGGCCGTGGTGGTCAGGGTGTTGGCGCCATGAAGGGCGGCGAGATCGTGGCCTGTTTCCCGATCGAGATCGAAGACCAGATCATGCTGGCGACCTCGAAGGGACAATCGATCCGTTGTCCGGTCGATGGCATCAGCTTCCGGTCGCGCGGCGCCGGTGGTGTGAAAGTGTTCAACACTGGCAAGGGCGAAGTGGTCGTCTCTGTCGCGCGCATCGCCGAACAGAGCGATGAGGATGAGGACACCGGCGAAACCGACGCCTGATCCTGCCCCGTCTTGCAAGACATGACAAAAGGCCCGCAGCTGTTGCGGGCCTTTTTCGTCCCCAAAGCCC
>DFBF01000045.1:6135-7240 GCA_002367285.1 Rhodobacteraceae bacterium UBA3087
AAACTGACGGGATTTACCTCTCGAAGACAGGACAACAGGCAATCCGCCTGTTGATCTCATCCTATTTCATTGGCGCGGCCACGGGGGTTGTGCCTTATCAGGCCGGGCATGATCTGGCGCTGATGTTGGTGGGCGCAGATCTGGCGCCCATGGTGTTCACGGCGTTCCTGTTCACCACCGCATGGCTGGTGTTGATCGGACGACAGGCACGCGGCGCGGCGTTGTTGCTGGCCCTGTTCGTGTTCTGGGCCGGATATATGGCCAGTTTCGGGCCATGGCACAGCCTGGCCTTTCACGAATTCTGGCGTGATCTTGCGTTGATTGGCGGGTTGTTCCTGACCTATTCCGTGCCAACGCGTGTGCCCCGCGACGCGACGTCAGCAGGCAACCCCAAACGGCCGCATCTGGTGCGCCGGGATGGCTCCTGCCCCCTGTCGGCCCCGATGCACAGCGCCAATCACACAGGCCACGCCGCCTTTGGTCAAAGCCCCGACGATATGGCCGGGCTATTCAATCAGGCACTGGAAACCCGGTAAACGAATCGGCCCGCCCCCGAAGGGACGGGCCTTGGCCGCAGCAGATCCCGGGCGGATCAGTTGGACGGCGAAACGTCTGGCCACAGCCGCGCGGTAAAGGGCGTACCTGCGCCAAATTCATAGCCGAAACGCACCTGAACCACTTGATCTGTGCCAAAGCTGTTGTCTTCATACAGGAATCCGGCCTCGATGAATGGGCCCGTTCCGAAATCATAGCGCCCACCGATCAAAAGGGTGGTTTCGCTGTATCCGACTTCATCCCAAAGATAGATGCCGCCCAAGGCAGACAGCCCGTTGTCCCAGCTATAGCGTCCGGTCAAAGCAGCCACTGTGGCATCCCACGGCGATCCGCTTTCATTGTCCAGGCCCAACATGGCCTCAACCCGGATCGGTCCCTGTGTCCAGGCAGCTTCGATCCCATAAAGATAATAGGTCGTTCCATCCCAGTCTTCGGTGTTGACGAAGGCCCCCAACACCCAGTTGGGGCTGACCTGCCAGACCCCGTGCAGCGCCGCGCCGCCCAAGGTTGGGCTGCTGTCGTATTTCCAGACCCCCAGATCCAGTTGCAG
>DFBF01000167.1:0-3923 GCA_002367285.1 Rhodobacteraceae bacterium UBA3087
ATGATACCAGTACCTTCCGGTGCGGTGCGCATTACGACTTTACCGGCGCCGTGGCGACCTTCCATGTCGTGGTGCAGCGTGCGACCTTCGCGCAGCGGCACGCGGATCATCTGGCGCTTGGCTTGCTCGGTGGCTTTGCGAATGGCCTCAGGGACCTCTTTCGCTTTACCTTTGCCAAAACCAACGCGACCTTTTTGATCGCCAACCACAACCAGAGCGGCGAAGCCAAAGCGCTTACCACCTTTTACGGTCTTCGATACGCGGTTGATCGCGACCAGACGGTCAGCAAATTCCGGTGTTTCTTCTTCGCGGCGGCCACGGCCCCGGCGATTGTCATCTCTTGCCATCTGGCATTCCTTTTCAAGGTGGCGCAGGCGCCATTATGTCTCGATCCTGGTGAGCAGCGCTCCCGGATCATCGGGAGGGCGACCGGGTCGCCCTCCTCAAGCTATTTAGAACTTCAGGCCACCTTCACGCGCAGCGTCGGCCAGGGCCTTCACTTTGCCATGAAACAGGAAGCCACCGCGGTCGAAATAGCATTCTTCCGCACCGGCTTTCTTGGCACGCTCGGCGATTGCCGCGCCCACTTTGGCGGCGGCTTCGACGTTGTTCTTGCCGATCACGCCCAGATCCTTCTCCAATGTGGAGGCGGAGGCCAGGGTGACGCCATTCGCGTCGTCGATCAGCTGAGCGCTGATGTTCTTGTTGGAGCGGTGTACCGACAGGCGAAGCTTGCCGACGTTTACTTTCCGCTGCTTGTTCCGGACGCGCAGGCGGCGCTTCAAGAACAGGTCTCGTTTGCTGTTTGCCATCTGACTGGTCCTTACTTCTTCTTACCTTCCTTGCGGAAGATATATTCATCTTTGTACTTGATGCCTTTGCCCTTGTAGGGCTCGGGTTTACGCCAAGCGCGGATGTCGGCGGCGACCTGGCCTACGACCTGTTCGTCAATGCCTTCGACGATGATGATGGTCTGCTTGGGAGCAGTCACCGTCACACCTTCGGGGGCGACATAGTCGACATCGTGGGACAGGCCCAGGTTCAGCTTCAGGGTGTTACCCGTCATCTGAGCACGGTAACCAACGCCGTTGATTTCAAGTTCTTTCTTGAAACCATCGGTGACGCCAGTGACCATGTTCGCGACCATCGTGCGGCTCATGCCCCACTGTTGACGGGCGCGCTTGGACTTGCCACGCGGTTCGATGGAAACGACGTTGTCTTCGACCTTGATGGTCACGTCGTCGGTTGCGGTGAAGTTCCGGGCGCCCTTGGGGCCTTTCACTTCTACGGTCTGACCAGACACGGATGCCGAAACACCTGTGGGCAGCTCGACCGGTTTTTTACCAATGCGAGACATACGAAAGCTCCTTAGAATACGGTGCAGAGCACTTCGCCGCCAACATTCTGGCTGCGGGCACTTGCGTCCGACATGACACCTTTCGGTGTGGAGACAATCGACACACCCAGGCCCTGGCGGACAACGGGGATGTCTTTGACGCCCATGTAAACACGACGGCCGGGGGTCGAAACCCGCTTCAGATCGCGAATGACAGGGGTGCCTTCGTAGTATTTCAGCTCGATTTCGAGGGTCGGGTGACCATCGGTATCGGTGCCTTTTTCATAGCCACGGATGTAGCCTTCGTCGGCCAGCACGTCCAGAACCCAAGCACGCAGCTTGGACGCAGGAGTGGAGACAACGGATTTACCACGCAGTTGCGAGTTGCGGATGCGGGTGAGCATATCGCCGATAGGATCGTTCATAATATCTCTCCCTTACCAGCTCGATTTCACCATGCCGGGGATTTGGCCACTTGAGCCAAGATCCCGCAGCGCGATCCGTGAAACTTTCAGCTTACGATAGTAAGCGTGCGGACGACCGGTCAGCTGGCAACGGTTGTGCAGCCGGGTCGCCGAGCTGTTGCGCGGCAGTTTAGCAAGCGTCAGGCGCGCTTTGAAACGCTCTTCCATCGACTTGCTTTCGTCATTCGCGATCTCTTTCAGCGCGGCACGTTTGGCGGCGAATTTCTCCACCAGCGCCTGACGCTTCTTCTCGCGTTCGATCATTGCTTTTTTAGCCATGTCTTTTCCTTCCCGCGGATCAGCTGTTGAAGGGCATGTTGAAGTGCTTCAACAGGCTCTTTGCTTCCGCGTCGGTATTCGCGGTGGTGGCGATCACGATGTCCATGCCCCAGGCAACATCAACTTTATCAAAGTCGATTTCCGGGAAGACGATGTGTTCCTTCAGGCCCATGGCATAGTTGCCACGGCCGTCAAACGACGTGCCCGGAATGCCGCGAAAGTCGCGGATACGGGGCATTGCGATGGTCGTCAGACGATCCAGAAATTCGTACATCCGGTCGCCACGCAGGGTAACTTTGGCGCCCATCGGCATGTCTTCGCGAACGCGGAAACCAGCGATGGATTTCTTGGCCTTGGTAACCACAGCCAACTGACCAGCAATCGCGGTCAGATCAGCATGCGCCGACTTGGCTTTCTTCGAGTCCTTAACGGCCTCGGCACCACACCCGATGTTCAGGACGATCTTGTCCAAACGCGGGATTTCCATGTCGTTCTTGTAGGAAAATTCTTCCTTCATGGCGGCACGGATCGTGTCGGCATAGAGCGACTTGAGGCGGGGGGTATATGTTGCAGCGTCAAGCATTACACGGTCTCCCCGGTGGTTTTGGCGAAGCGAACTTTCTTGCCGTCTTCCATACGGAAGCCAACGCGGGTCGCTTTGCCTTTGCTGTCCAGAAGGGCCAGGTTCGACAGCTGGATCGGCATCGCTTGCGGGATGCGGCCACCTTGTGCGGTCTGGCTTTGTTTGGTGTGGCGGATGGCAACATTGATGCCCTCCACGATGGCTTTGCCAGCACTCGGGTTCACCAGCGAAATCTCGCCTTCCTTACCCTTGTCCTTGCCAGCCAACACGACAACCTTGTCGCCTTTTTTCAACTTAGCAGCCATCTTACAGAACCTCCGGAGCCAGCGAGATGATCTTCATGAAGTTCTTCGCGCGGAGTTCGCGAACAACCGGTCCAAAGATCCGGGTGCCAACGGGCTCGTTGTTGTTGTTCAGGATAACGGCCGCGTTGCGGTCGAAGCGGATTGCGGTACCGTCATCACGACGGACCTCTTTGGCGGTGCGAACGACGACGGCCTTGCGGACGTCCCCTTTTTTCACGCGACCGCGCGGGATGGCTTCCTTGACCGAGACGACAATGACGTCGCCTACGGATGCGTACTTACGCTTGGAACCACCCAGGACCTTGATGCACTGAACACGGCGCGCGCCGCTGTTGTCAGCTACATCCAGGTTGGTTTGCATCTGGATCATATGGTTTCTCCCGACCTATGGGGGGCGATGCACTGCCGGATCCCCAGGGTTTCGACTATGTCGAAAAGTCTGCTGGCTTAGGCCGACAGAACTTCCCAACGTTTCGTTTTCGATTTCGGTGCGCATTCCTGGATACGGACTTTGTCACCGGTCTTGAAAGCGTTCTGTTCATCGTGAGCCCGGTACTTCTTGGACTTACGGATGGTTTTCTTCAGAACCGGGTGCGTAAAGCGGCGTTCGACGCTTACGGTTACGGTCTGGGCGTTGGCGTCCGAGGTTACGGTGCCGGTCAGAATACGTTTGGGCATATCTCAGGCTCCCCTTACTCGGTCGCAGCTGCAGCGGCAGCTTTTTGGTTCAATACGGTCTTTACGCGGGCTGCGTCACGGCGAACCTGGCGAACACGCGCGGTGTTTTCCAGAGCACCCGAAGCCTGCTGAAAACGCAGATTGAAGGATTCTTTTTTCAGCTCGGCCAGCGCGTCGCGCAGCTCTTCCGGGCTTTTGTCATTCAGTTCCGTGGCGTTCATCGCCTTTTCCTTTCGAACAACACCAGAAGGCCCCCGTCATTTGGTTCAGGGTCACCC
>DFBF01000167.1:3974-4164 GCA_002367285.1 Rhodobacteraceae bacterium UBA3087
AGATATGGGTCTATAGGGTGAAGCCGCATGGGGGGCAAGGGAAAGTTTGTCGCGACAGGCACAGGCCCACGACCACGTGCAGCGCTATGAATTCAGATATCCGCCAAACAATGAGATGAACGCGCCAAGATGGACGACCATAATGGCCCGATCTTTCCACATTACGCCGACGGCGAACCAAAGGAAGATG
>DFBF01000167.1:4187-6659 GCA_002367285.1 Rhodobacteraceae bacterium UBA3087
AGATGGCGAAGGGTGCCATAATTCTTATCGCAAACACACTTGTCTGCAAACCCAAGTGTGGCGCGATGCCCCCTCGCCCTCGCAGCCCCGCTGCGCTATCACCCCCCCATGGCACATATTGAATCACTCTTCGTCACCCGTCTGTATCACGCCGCTCTGTCAGAGCTTGGCAAACCCGTGGATCCTGATGAGCTGGAAGCCTCGTGCTGGGCCATCGCCGAGGAGGACGAGGCCGGCCAGGACTGGTGCGAGGAGAACGGCTATCCGGGCTATACATCCTATGCGTCGCTGGACGATCTGACTTGGCGCTCGCCGATCTTCAAGGCGTTGAAGAAGGTGTTGGACAAACATGTCAAAGCCTTCGTCAAGGATCTGGAGTTTGATCTGGACGGGCGCAAGCTGGTGCTGGAAGACCTGTGGATCAACATCCTGCCCGAGGGCGGATATCACTCGGCCCACATCCACCCGCATTCGGTGATTTCGGGCACGACCTATGTGGCGATGCCCGAAGGCGCATCCGCCCTGCGCTACGAAGACCCGCGCCACGCCCGCATGATGGCCACGCCACCGCGCAAGAAAGACGCCCGGCGCGAGCTGCAAAGCTTTATCTACGCCAAACCCGTCATCGGTGACGTGCTGCTGTGGGAAAGCTGGCTGCGCCATGAGGTTCTGATGAACCAAGCAGAAGAAGAACGGATTTCGGTGAGCTTTAATTACAAGTGGTCATAAATATGACCACTTGAGTGCGGTGTAGGCGGTTTTTCAAAAACCGTCCGGACCGCACCCCGTTGCAGTTTGATCGCTAAGGGCTGCGCCCCGCGACCGGCAGGGGATTGAACATCAATCCCCGAGAGGTGACGCTGGGTGGGCGCAACTCCTTCTGACACATTTGTTTCTGTCACCCCTGCTGGGCCTCACCACCAAGGGCAGCGTCCGAACCGAGGGGGGGGCGAGAAGCGCCCGCCCCGTGGGGGCGGTTCGGGCGCTGCCCGGCCTATCGTCCGGGGGAAATCAAATGGAAACACATTGTAGCTTCAACCCATGCACACTGCCTATAGGTGAGTAGGTAGGGTTGGGGTCGCCAATGTGGGAACCTAGAAAAGCATATTTTTATAGACGGAAGAACGGAACACTCGTCTATGTTCCTCCTGGCTTTCGCTGGTGTGATGAGAAAGGCCGCAAGAAAGGAAAGGCACGCATTAGTCGCTGCCCTGACTGTTGCGCTTCCATTGAAACCGGAAGAAATCCGAAAGGGGGATCGGCGCATTTCGAACGCGGCATGGGTGCGCTTGGAACACTCCACCCGTGCTTTACAGGGGGACGTGACCTGTCGAAGCAAAGACCCAAAGACATGGATGATCTCTTCGATTAGCCGCCAAAAGAAAACCCCCGCCGATTGCTCAGCGGGGGGTCTTTGATTTCTCACCGGGGTGCGGTCCGCGCGTTTCTTTCAGAAACTCACTCCACCGCACTGGCGTCAATTTGCCTTGGAAAATTGCGCCTTACCAGTCTTCACGTACCACAGTGCGGGTTTTCACCGGCAGCTTCATGGCGGCAAGGCGCAGGGCTTCGCGGGCTGTTGCTTCGTCGACACCGTCGATTTCGAACATCACGCGGCCCGGCTTCACTTTGCAGGCCCAGAAATCCACGGAACCTTTACCTTTACCCATCCGAACTTCGACGGGCTTGGAGGTTACGGGAGTGTCCGGGAAGATGCGGATCCATACACGGCCTTGACGTTTCATGTGACGCGTCATGGCACGACGTGCAGCTTCGATCTGACGGGCAGTGACCCGCTCAGGCTCAAGAGCTTTCAGACCATAGGTGCCGAAGTTCAGGTCAGAGCCGCCTTTGGCTTCGCCCTTGATCCGGCCCTTGTGCATCTTGCGGAATTTAGTGCGCTTGGGTTGCAGCATTTTTCATGCCTCCTTAACGACGGCCGCCGGCGCCACGGGGCGCGGGACCTTCTTGGAGCTCAGCAAGACGACGGTCATGAGCAGACGGATCGTGCTCCATGATCTCACCTTTGTAGATCCAAACCTTGATACCGATGATGCCATAGGCCGTGACGGCCTCTTTCTGGGCATAATCGATGTCGGCGCGCAGGGTGTGCAAAGGCACACGACCTTCACGGGTCCACTCGGTACGGGCGATCTCGGCGCCGCCAAGACGGCCTGCGACGTTGATCTTGATACCCAGAGCACCCATGCGGGTTGCGTTCTGTGCGGCGCGTTTGATGGCGCGACGGAACCCAACACGGCGTTCCAGCTGCTGCGCGATCGACTCGGCGACCAGGGCAGCATCCAGCTCGGGCTTACGAACTTCAACGATGTTCAGGTGCAGCTCGCTGTCGGTCATCGCGGCGATCTTGCGACGCAGGGTTTCGATGTCTGCGCCTTTCTTGCCGATGATGACACCCGGGCGGGCAGTGTGAACCGTGACGCGGCACTTTTTGTGCGGACGCTCGATGAT
>DFBF01000171.1:0-3264 GCA_002367285.1 Rhodobacteraceae bacterium UBA3087
GGCGATGGCACGGGCCAGCACGACGTTGTGGTCCTGTGGCGTGGGTTGGTCGACCGGATCGTGCCAGTCACGGTCTTCCTTATGGTCCGCTTTTTCCACGGCAGGCCACAAGTCCACGCGCCCCGGCTTGTCATCGAAAAACGCGCGGTGCTTAAACGCTTCTCCCAGCCCGCCCTGAGTGTCCAGTGTGGTGTCGACCAGACCAAGTATGGCGGGCGAGGATCGGAATGAATATTCCAGCTGAAGACTTTGGAAGGGCTGTTGCACCTGTTGCAGCCCGGCCTGGAATTGGTCGCGCATGCGGGTAAATTCGGCGGGGTCGGCACCCTGAAAGGAATAGATTGACTGTTTCGGATCGCCGACAACAAAGATCGTGCGTTCGATATCGGATTTTGCCCCTTCACCGGATGTAAATTCGGCGGCTAGGCGTTCGATGACCTGCCATTGCGCCGGGCTGGTGTCCTGGGCTTCGTCCACCAGGATGTGATCAATGCCACCGTCTAGGCGATACAGAACCCATCCGGCGACGGCGGGATCGGACAACAGCGCGCCGGCCTTTTGGATCAGATCGTCGAAATCCAGCCAGCCGTGATCCAGCTTGCGGGCTTCATAGAGGGTGACGAACTGGTGGGNNAAATCTGTGCAAAGCCAGCGTCTTTTGGGCGGAATAGAGACTGGTTCGGAAGGGTCGGGCAGCTTCAACACGTGCCATAAACCCTTCGAGGGCTGGCATCACCCCGGCGGCGGCTCCGGTCTGCATGCCCTTGGTCGGAAAGCTGCCGATCTTGGCACCGAACGGGGTTTTTGCTGTGGCCCCAAACAGGAAGACGCTTTCAAGAACCGTAAGGGACGCGGGGGTCAAATCGCGCGTGTCAACCGCGCGCAATTTCGCCGCGGCCTTCATTTCTGAGGCAGAACCGGAGGCGAGAAGCGGCACGAGGTCGCGCAAAAGCTGCCCATNNCCCGGGCGCAAAGGCCATGGCAGTCAGGGCGCCGTCGTCAAACCCATCAGGCAGCTCCAGCCAACGCCAGATATCGGCGACATTGGTCGGCTCCTGGAACGCCTGCCTTCGGTTGGCGATCTGCGCCGTCAATCCGGCAAAATCTTCGCCGGTATAAAAGCGGGCCAGGTCTTCGACCAAGGGGCGGTCGGGACCGTCGGCCAAGCTGTCGACCACTTCGGCTTGCAAGATCGCGGCAGTGCGTTCGTCCATTTCCGTGAACTGCGGCGACACCCCTGATTCCAGCGGAAAGCGCCGTAGAAGGGACGAACAAAAGCTGTGAATGGTCTGAATTTTCAGCCCGCCCGGCGTTTCGATCGCACGGGCAAACAGGCGCCTGGCACGGGGCAGGTCGTCGATCTGTTCGACACCGAGTTCTGACAGTGCATCGCGCAACTTAGCGTCGCTCTTCATCGCCCATTCACCCAGACGGGCGAACAGACGGTTCTGCATCTCGGANNNTTGGTATAGGTCAGGCACAGGATGTTCTGCGGTGACACGCCACCCAGCAACAGGCGCGCGACCCGATCGGTCAGCACGCGGGTCTTGCCCGACCCGGCATTGGCGGCCAACCAGGTGGAACTGTGCGGTTCCGCCGCGTCGATCTGGCGTTGGGTGGCGTCGTTGCGGTCCATCAGTCGCCTACTTTCTGCGGATCGGGGTCATGGCTGTCGTCCCATTCGCCATAGCGCGCCAGATGGTCGTGATCACCGCCAAAGCGCAACTGATGCACGGCGCGGCGCGAGGTATAGCCCTGATTGGGGTCCTGATAGGCCCGGATCAGATCCTGAAATTCTTCGGACGCGGCCTGAATTTCTGCGTGTTCCAGTGGAATAGAGACGTTTTTCGGGGTTGCTCCCAGTCCGATATAGGCAACCTGTGATACGGTTTCGAGTTTCAGGTCGTCAAAGCCGCCTTCTTCGGCCATCACGGCCTCGAGCAACAATTGTTTGTCGAAGTGCTTTTGCATCTCGGCGCTGGGCGGGGTGCCGGTCTTATAGTCATAGATCACCAACGTACCGTCGTTGGCGCGATCAATCCGGTCCGCCGTGCCGGTCAGGGTAAAGCCAACATCGGCGAACAGGTGCTTGCCCTTTACTTCGTTCGCCAGGTTCTGTGACCAGGTGCGGCGGTCGTCTTCGTGATCCAGGAACCAATCAACAACCCGTTCGAATTTCGCCAACCACAGCGCGCGGGTGGCGGGCCAGGGGGCTTCGGCCTCCAGCACCACGTGGGCGATGTGCATCAAAAGCGCGCGGGCGGCAGGGCGGTCGCGACTGCCGCGTTCGTCGATGAACCGTTCCAGCACGCGGTGCAGAACGGTGCCGCGCAGGGGGGCATCAGGCTGTTGGTGCAGGGGGTCCAGGGGGCGCAGATTCAGCACGCGTTCGGCATAGATCGAATAGGGATCGCGGATGAGTTTTGCGATGCGCGTGACCGAAAGCTGGTTCGGGCGGGCGGTCAATGGTGGGCGCGGAGAGGGGCGCAATGCGGGTGCAACGGGGGCCAATGGCGCCTCGACTGCGGCGGTTAGGTCCAACCAATGCTTGCCGCGCGTAAGCATGGTTTTCAGCGCGGATTTCCCATCGTCAGACATGCCGTCCAAAAGGTTGGTCAGCCGGTTCACCCAGCGGGACGGCACGGTCTGTGCTTCGGCATTTCGAATGGCGCGGGTCAGGATGACGTGGTCAGCTGCAATCGCCTGTTGGAAATCATGCGCTGACAGGCCAACACGCCGTTCTGGCAGCAATAGACCCGCATCGTGGCGCATTTTGCGGTTCATCCAGGGGTCGGCGGTGGGCATTTCCGGCCAGGTCCCGTCGTTCAGCCCGGCCAGGATCACCAGATCGGCACCCTGTACGCGGGCCTCGAGGGTGCCCCAGATCATGATGTTGGGATGTGCGGTGATCGGGTCGCGGGCCTCGCCCCCATTCAGCACGGCCAGAAACAGGTCGCGGTAATCACGCGGCGTAAAATCCCCGCCATGTTCCGCCTCGCGTTGCAATTGCGAGGTGACAGACAGGGCGGCGCGCCCGGCTTCCTTCTCCCACAGCTCACCGGTGCCTTCGCCATTGGGACCAGCGGCCAAGGCAGTCGCAAGGCGCAGGTGGTCGGTCAGGTGATCAGACAGCGCGCGTTTCACCGCCACCTCGTGACCGCAAATCAGCGTGCCGACCCAATCGGCCCAAGCCCGGCGCGGCGCGTCGTCCTTGTGTTTGTCGTCGGCCCAGCCCGTCAGATCCTCGGGCACTGGAAAGGGCAG
>DFBF01000171.1:3302-3751 GCA_002367285.1 Rhodobacteraceae bacterium UBA3087
CCGCTGCCAGTATTGGTCAGTGGATGTTTCAGCAGGGTCAGCAGTGCGGGTGCGGTCAGGCGCTGGCCAAACAGGTCGGCGACATGGCGCAGAAAGCGGCCCGGCGCGGTCAGGGGCAGGGGCCGTCCGGCGCTGTCATCGGGCACAATGGCCCAGCGATCCAGCGCGGCGGTGACTTGTCGCGTTAGCATGCGATCGGGCGTGATCAGGGCGGCGCGCTTGCCGTCCTCGGCCGCCTTGCGTAGGGCCAGCGCGATGGCGCCCGCCTCGGCGCGGGGCGATGGGGCCTCGATCAATGTCATCCGTGCGGTTGCGTCGTCAACGCCCTTAAAGGCCGGACCTTCGACCTGCCATTGGTCGGTCACTGGCGCGGGCCGCATCGCAAGCGAGATCAGCCGATTGCGGGCCGGGCTGGGCGGCGGTGTATCGATCCACGGTTGCACATCCGA
>DFBF01000171.1:3805-5630 GCA_002367285.1 Rhodobacteraceae bacterium UBA3087
GAACCCGGGCAGGATCAGCGCACCTTGGGGCAGGTTTGCCAAGGTTCGCATGAACAATCCCGTCGCCCCGCGCGACCCGGTGGACCCCGCGACGATGATCGGATGGTCGGGGGGCGTGTCGGCCCAGCGCTGAGCCAAGCGTTCGACCACCATGCGTTGGCGGGCCTCGCCGTCGGGGGCTTCATCGCTGTCCACGCCAAAATACCGTTCGACCAGTGACACGAAGGTCAAGCTGCGGGCCCAGTGGCCGGATTGGTCGCTGACGTCCAGCGCGTGAATGGCTGATGGTGGCACGCCTTCGCCCTGCATTTCGTCCATTAGATTGGCCAGGCTGTCGGCCAGATCATAGATGGCGGCGCGCGGTGCCAGATCGGGTTGCGCGTCCAACAACTGGCTGATCCATTCGGCCAATTCCAGGCGGCGGCGCAGGGGCGAAACGGCGGGCGGGATGTCGGCGGCGATGACATCGCTGGCCAGGTCGGTGACCAGACGGATGCGGGGCAGCAACAGGGCGGGGCCTGCGTCGAACAGATCGCGCACGCGGCGCTGCATGCGGCGGGTGTTGACGTAGAGTTCAACCCGAGCAAGGGCCTCGGGCGGCTGACCTGCGAACCGTGTGATCAGGCCTTGAACCAACGCGGCGGGGAAATCGACGCCGGGGGCTTGGGCGAACAGGCGCGGGGTGGGCGATGGCTCAAACATCGGCCAGCATCTGTTCGGCGGTGTGAATGCCGTCGGGGCGGCCCACGTCACACCACATGCCGTCATGGGTTATGCCAAACAGGCGGTTGTTTTGCGCCATGAGGGTCCAAAGCAGGTTCAAGGAAAACGCCTTTTCGTCTATCGAATGCAACAGGTCGGTCTTGATAATCTGCGCGCCAGAGTAGACCAGCCCGGCGCCCCGTTCCAGCCGTCCGTTTGCGTCGGGCACAAAATCGCCCGCGCCGGTGTGGCCCAGCGCATTATCGCGCGGGATCAGCATCAAAAGCGCGTCCATGTCGTCGGGGGTCCAGGCGGTGGCCAGGCGTTTCAACGGGTTCATGCCGGTCCATACCGCATCGGAATTCAGCGTGAACACAGGGTCATTTCCCAATAGGGGCAGCGCGGCGCGCAAGCCGCCTCCGGTTTCCAGAATGTCGGGTTCAAAGGACAGGTGCACGCCTTTCGGCGACAGGTGGGCATCCAGCTGGTCGGGCAGGTAATGCGTATTTGCCACCACCGTATCCAGATGCGCCGTCAGGTCCAGCGCGTGGTCGATCAGCGCACGGCCTGCGACCCGGATCAACGGTTTCGGCGTGGTCGCCGTCAGCGCACCCATACGCGTGCCGAAGCCCGCGGCGAAGATCATTACAGCGTCGGGATTGTGGCGCATTTGTCCCTCAGGGTTTGCAGGTTTTCCGGGGTTGGCGCGGGCAGGATGCAGGCGTCGCGCAGCGCAGCCAGGCGCGGGTGGGACAGGTCACGTTGCAACAAGTCCCAGACACGCGGGATCAGGTCGACATATCCCGGTTTGCCGAAGTGCAGCGACAGGCGGGCAAAGACACCCAGAATGCGCAGGTTGCGCTGGGCGGCGCAGGTGGCGGCGGCCAGGTGGAAGGCGTCGGGGTCCTGTCCGGTTTGCGCGATATAGTGGTCGATCATGTCCCGCGCCAGGGCCGGGTCAACATCGCGCCGCGCGTCTTCGGCCAGTGACATCAGATCATAGGCCGGATGCCCTGCACCTGCGTCTTGAAAATCCAGCTGGCCAACGCGGGCCACGCCATCGCGATCCGGCAGCCACAGCAGGTTTTCGGCGTGATAATCGCGCAGAACCAACACGGGGTCG
>DFBF01000099.1 GCA_002367285.1 Rhodobacteraceae bacterium UBA3087
CGTGGTGGTTTCAAAGCCGATGGCGAAAAACACCACCTGCCAGTCGGGATGGGCGCGCGCCACGGCCAAGGCGTCCATCACCGAATAGACCATGCGGATGTCGGCGCCATTCGCGCGCGCCTTGGTCAGCGACCGGAAACCAGACCCCGGCACGCGCATCAGGTCGGCATATGTGCACAGGATCACGTCATGTTGCGTCGCCAGCGCAATCGCCGCATCGACCCGCGCGACAGGCAGCACACAGACCGGACAGCCCGGCCCGTGGATCATACGAATGCTGTCGGGCAACAGGTCTTCAAGTCCAAAGCGGGCAATTGCATGGGTATGGCCCCCGCAGAATTCCATGAACCGGTATGTGCGCCCCGGCGCCACCGCTGCCCGGATCGCGCGGGCCAGGCCCTGGGCCAGGTCAGGGTCGCGAAAGTCGTCGATGTATTTCACGCGATCAACCCTGCTTCGGCCATCAATGCCAGGGTTTTGGCGGCCTCACCAGGGTCCAGCCGCGACAGGGCGAACCCGACATGCACAATGACATAATCGCCCACCACCACGCCGTCGACCAAGGCCAGGCTGATCTGTTTTGTCACACCTTCGATGTCCACTTCAGCCATCTGCTCGGGCAGGATCTGTGTCACGCGGGTGGGCACAGCCAGACACATCAGCGGCGCCCCGCGATCCAGTCGACCCAGGGCCCCATGCCGTCGCCAGTCAGGGCGGACAGGGTCAGGACCTCGATCTTTGGGTTGATGCGGCGCGCGTATTCAATACAGGTGTCCGCATCAAACGGCACATAGGGCAGAAGGTCGGATTTGTTCAACACCATCAGATCAGCCGTGCGAAACATATCGGGGTATTTCAGGGGCTTGTCTTCGCCCTCGGTTACCGACAGGATCACCACCCGCGCCCCTTCGCCCAGGTCAAAACCGGCCGGGCAGACCAGATTCCCGACGTTTTCAATAAACAGCGTCGTGCCGGGTGTGGGGTCAAGATGATGCAAAGCGCGATGGACCATTTCGGCGTCCAGATGACAGCCCTTGCCGGTGTTCACCTGCACCGCGGGCGCGCCGGCCTCGCGAATGCGATCAGCGTCCAGGCTGGTTTGTTGGTCGCCCTCGATCACCATCGCCGGGCTGTCCATCGCGGCAATTGTGCGGGTCAACAGCGTGGTTTTGCCCGACCCGGGGGACGACACAAGGTTCAGCGCCAGCACACCGTCACGGGCGAAGTGGTCGCGGTTATGCGCCGCCGCATGGTCGTTGCGCGCCAGTATATCGCGTTCGATCTGAATGACGCGCGTGGCGTCCATGCCCGGTGCATGGGTGTGGCCGCCAACCTGCACATCACTATGTCCGCACCCACATGTGGCACACATCACGCGCCCTCCATTTCGACGACGCGCAGCGCATCGCCGCCCGTCAGGTCCAGGTCGTATCCGCCACAGTCGGGGCAGGGCGCCCCCAGCTGGTCGATCGCGACCTCCTGGCTGCAATCATGGCACTTGGCGCGTCCCTCTGCACGGGAAATCTCCAGCCGCGCGCCCTTTGCCACCCCTCCGGCGGCAGCGGCGTCAAAGGCAAAGCGCAATGCGTCCGGGTCGGCATGCGACAGCGCCCCCAGAGCGAGTCGCACGACCACCACGCGGCTGATATTTTCGTGCAAAGCTGTGGTTTCGATGATCTGAACCACGCTTTCTGCCAGTGTCATTTCGTGCATTTTCAAATCCCTTTCACCTGTCAGGGTTGACCTATTTTTATTGGGAAACAAGCGGAATCATGCCTCAGGCAAGCAGGCCGGAAACAGCCCAAACAGGTCTGGTGCGGCAAAATAACCGTTGCCGAAACCGGTTTCGGCGGCAAACCTGCGAGTCGGAGGAGATGACATGCAGACCACGACAGCCACAAATGTCGGCATGCGAAAGCGTGTGACCATCAGCCAGCTGGCCGATACCTTGGGCTTGACCAAGGGCACCGTCAGCCGGGCGATGAATGGCTATCCGGACATCTCTGACAGCACGCGCCAACGGGTTGTGAAACAGGCCGAACGCATGGGCTATCGCCCGCTGTCCCACGCCCAGGCCATTCGCACTGGGCGCACGCGGTCGATCGGGCTGGTGTTGCAGATGGACACACATGACGCCGAACGCCCGTTTCTGGCCGATTTCATCGCCGGGGTGACGCAAACCGCCAGCAGTGAAAACTGGACGCTGACCGTGGCGACTGCGGCGTCAAAATCCGATATGCTGGGCGCGATGGAGCGTCTGATTGACGAACGCAAGGCGGATGGGTTTATCCTGCCGCGCACCAAGGTCGATGACGAACGCGTGACGATGTTGCGTCGCCACGATGTACCTTTCGTCTTGTTCGGGCGCACTGGCGATACCACCGGCTGCGCCTGGTATGACGTTCTGGGCGAAGACGCGATGGAAGAGGCCGTTCTGCGTCTGGCGGGGCTTGGCCACACGCGTATCGGGTTCGTGAACTCGGACCTGGATTACAACTATGCGGTCCTGCGCGAGGGTGGCTTTCGCACTGGCATGAAACGCATCGACCTGCTGGCCGATGACAGCTTGATCCGCCACGGAGCCATGACGCCGGAACAGGGCGCGGCGGCGACGCTGGATTTGTTGGCACAGACAGATCCGCCGACAGCTTTGGTTTTTGCCACCGACAAGGCCGCGCTTGGCGCCTATGCGGCCTGTGCCCGGCTGGGGCTTCAGGTTGGCCGCGAGCTGTCGGTCATTTCCTATGATGGAGCGCCCGAAGGGGCCTATGCCAACCCGCCGCTGACAACCTTTAATGTGGACACGCGGGCGTCCGGCGCCCGCCTGGCGGCGCTGTTGATCGAACGCATTCGCGGCACCGATCCCGATACGCTGCGCGAGGGGGCCCATGCCCGCCTTCTGCCCCGGGGCTCGGACCGCGCCCCGACTGTGACATCACCTGAGCTGGCCCGGCTGGTCCGGACCGCTCATCTTCACCCAAACGAACAATCGTGAAACCCTGTGGGAGGAAAACACATGACCATTCATACCAAACCCATTACCCGGCTGATGCTGGGCACGGCCATCGCGCTGGGCCTGAGCGCCATGGCCGCCAGTGCGGACATCCGGTTCTGGACCACCGAAGAACAGCCTGAGCGTCTGGCCAAACAGGAAGCAATGGCCGCCGCCTTTGCCGCCGAAAGCGGCGTGAAGGTCGACGTCATTCCCGTGACCGAAAGCGAACTGGGCACGCGCGCCACAGCGGCCTTTGCCGCCGGTGACCTGCCTGACGTGATCTATCACCCGCTGCAATACGCT
>DFBF01000004.1 GCA_002367285.1 Rhodobacteraceae bacterium UBA3087
CGTGCTGGGCACCTGGCAGGGGATTTACCTGTTTGAACATCGCACCGCCCCCCATGCCCGTCAGGTCGCCGCGCATCTGTCAGCTTAGGGGAGCGAGGGGGGGATTTTCCCTCTATACAGGCGAAAATCTTGATCTAGCGGGGAGGATTTCCCCCTACACAAGACCTAGATGCTGCCCTATAGTGCCTGTGGATAAGTGGGCAAAAGACCCACAGGATAGAGGCACAGAGAAAGAAGGGGGACGGCCATGCGCTGCCCGTTTTGCGGTAATATCGACACTCAGGTAAAGGATTCACGTCCTGCCGAAGATCATGTGGCCATCCGGCGCCGGCGGTTCTGCCCGGCCTGTGGTGGACGTTTCACGACCTATGAACGCGTGCAACTGCGCGATCTGGTGGTGATCAAATCCAACGGCCGACGCGAAGATTTCGACCGCGAGAAGCTGGAACGCTCGATCCGCATTTCGATGCAGAAACGCCCGGTTGAACCCGAACGTATCGACCAGATGATATCCGGCATCGTGCGGCGACTGGAAAGCATGGGCGAAACCGACATTCCGTCAAAAACGATCGGTGAGATCGTGATGGAAAGCCTGGCCCGGATCGACACGGTCGCCTATGTGCGATTTGCCAGTGTTTACAAGAACTTCCAGGCGGCGGATGACTTTGACAAGTTTGTCAGCGAGCTGCGCCCGGATGTCTCTGCGGAAGACGAGTGAGCCAGACTGACACCCGTTACATGCGGCTTGCGCTGTCCCTGGGGCGGCGCGGGCATGGCAACACCTGGCCCAACCCTGCGGTGGGCTGTGTGTTGGTGCGCGACAAAAGAGTGATCGGGCGCGGCTGGACCCAGCCGGGCGGGCGGCCGCATGGTGAAGTCATGGCGCTGGCCCAGGCCGGTGACGCGCGCGGCGCGACCGCCTATGTCACGTTGGAACCCTGCGCCCATCACGGCAAAACGCCGCCCTGTGCGCAGGCGCTGATTGATGCGGGGATCACCCGTGTCGTCGTCGCCTTGGGCGATCCCGATCCACGGGTGAATGGCGGTGGCGTGCAGATGTTGCGCGCCGCGGGCATTGAAGTTGTCACGGATGTTCTGGCGGATGAGGCCGCGCGCGACCACATCGGGTTCCTGTCGCGCCTGCAACTGGGCCGTCCGATGGTGACGCTGAAGCTGGCCAACTCCTTTGATGGCCGCATTGCCACGGCGACGGGCGAAAGCCAGTGGATCACCGGGGCCGAGGCGCGGCGTTACGTGCACGCCTTACGTGCGCGTCATGATGCGGTGATGGTCGGTGCTGGCACCGCACGCGCCGATGACCCGGGGCTGACGGTGCGCGGGCTTGGCGTTCGTCGCCAGCCTGTGCGCGTGGTCCTGTCGCGCCACCTGGACCTGCGGCTGGATTGCCAACTGTCGCGCAGTGCGCGCGATGTGCCGGTGTGGCTGTGCCATGGCGCCAAGGCAGACCCCAATCTGGTCGATGCCTGGGCGGGCATGGGCGCTGACATGATCCCGGTGAACGTGCGCCTGGGGCGTTTGGACCCTGTCGCAGTGCTGCAAGCGCTTGGCGACAAGGGGTTGACCCGTGTGTTCTGCGAAGGCGGCGGTGCCTTGGCTGCGTCCTTGTTGATGGCTGGGTTGGTGGATGAGCTGGTCGGCTTTACCGCCGGTGTCGCCCTGGGGGCCGAGGGGCGCCCGTCGCTGGCGGCCATGGGGGTCGAGCGTTTGGCCGACGCGCCCCGGTTTCGGCTGGTTGAAACCCGCGCCCTGGGCGGCGATGTTTTGCACCGCTGGCGGCGTTAGGCCTCAGCGCCAGCGATGCGCCTGACTGGCCAACAGACCTTGCAGCTTTGACACCAGACGGTTGAGAGGCGCGGGTTTTGGGATTTCACCCTTTGCCAACCGGTCAACGATGACTTCGGGCGGACAGGCCTGGCCCGTGACAGGGTCGAAGTATCGCGGGTAATCAATCAATACGGCGTGGGCCAGGTGCATCAGGCGGGGACGGGCGATGCGCCGGTCTGGCACGCGGCCCAGATCCTTTGTCAGGCCCCAGCCCGCATAAAACGGCGCGCCCAAGGTGGTTACGTCGCGCCCGCGCAACAGGGCCTCGAACCCCAGCAAAGACGTCAGGGTCCAGACCGCATCGCAGGCCTCGATCAGGGCAATCGGGTCGGCCTTGTCGGCGACCACATCGGCCAAGGCACGCGCCTTGTCCGGGTCCACCGCGCCGGCACGCAGCCCCGCTTCGACATCGGGGTGGGGTTTGAAAATGATCACCGCCTCAGGGTTTTGCGCCCGCGCCTGTTCCAGCAGGCCCAGGTTTGTGCGCACATCCGAACAGCCCAGCCGGATCGAGGCGTCATCCTCCACCTGACCCGGCACCAGAATGCGCCGCCCCTTGGGCAGGTCTGGTATCGGTCGATCCAGGTTGTATTTGCTCAGCTTCGCGTCGGTGATCCGGGCCACCAACTGTTCAGCCCGGCGCAGCGCGGGGCCGGGCAGAGTGGTCGAGGCGGCAATCATCTGCTCCAGCCGACTTTCGCGCGACGGGTCGTAATAGATGCCTAGGTCATCGCGCACCAGCGACAGGGGCGGGGTCAGGTCGGCCCCCAACCCGCGCGAGCGCAGAAATCCGTCTTCGACCCGGATTTCATCACCCGTGGCCTTGCCTGCCCAAGCCATACGGGCCCGGCCCGTGTCCTGCGCCAAGGCACTGGCCTTGTCGGAGTCATCTTCGAACAACAGCGGTGTCACCTGACCGAAAAAGCCGTTCAGTGGCTTGCGTTTCCACAGCCGCATGCCGCTGGCGACATAGCCATGGCGGTCTTCGCGCCAGGCCCGCGCGCGGGCCTCGAGCGTATCCAGAACCGTTTCAATTTGGCACAGCCGGTCGCGATAAGGATCATACCAGGTTGGCGCCAGGATCATGGCCGCACCAAACAGCTGTGCGCGTGTCAGTTTGCGTTCACGTCGCGGCACCGGGTTTTCGTCGCGCGTCAGACCCCAGCCGGAATAAAACGGCTGGCCAAAGACACGCGGGCTGTGACCGGCGATGATCGCCTCGAACCCCAGGCCCGAGCTGACGGTGTAAACGCCCTGCGCCCCTTCAAACAGCCGCCAGGGGCTGACCGGATCGGTCAACAGCGTGACATTGGCGGTTTCATCCTGCGGCCCATAATGGCCGGGGCGATGACCTGCGGTGGTTTCGGGGTGGGTCTTGATGACCACCTTGGCGCCGGGGTTTTCCTCCTGCGCAAAGACCAGCATTTCGCGAAAGGTGCTGGCGCGCGCACCGGCATGTTCAATCGAGGCGTCCCCCTTGGTCTGATCGACCACAACCACATAGCGTTCATCGGCGTGCGGGATCGGCAGGTCCGGGTCAAAGGCGTTGTATTTCGACAGATGGGCGCGTTTCATGCGCGCCATAGCATCCCGCGCCCGGTTCAAAAGCGCCCCGTCATCCAAAGGGTCGGTGGTCAGGATGTGTTCCAGTCGCGATGGCCTGTCCGAGGCGAAATGCACGCCCATGTCGTCCAGAAACAGGCCCAGCGGCGGCTCTCCGTCGCGACCGGGCAGGATGGATCGCAGAAAGGCATCTTCAACTCGCAACACTGGCGCGCCGGTGCGTTCAGACACCGCTTCGCCGCGCGGCGAGGTCGGGCTTTTGCCCCAGACGCCGATCCAGTCCCCGTCGCCCGGAACGCCCAGCGACACGTCCCATCCGGCGAGCGTCAGAATGCGTTTCACCCGGCCTTGCGTCAGGAAACCACCATTGTAAACGCACAACCGCCGAGGGGTTTCCCCCCCGGCGGTCGGGTTGTTTTGATGTGCCGTCATCGGGCGTTACTGGCCCAGGCTGGTCAGCGTATCTGCCGAACTGATGGACGAGGTGACCGCAGTCAAAACCTTGGTCCACTGCACATAAGGCGCCTCGGTCACATAGACGGTGTCGCCGTCGCGGATGACAAAATCACGCGCGTTGAACATGCCGTTGGGTTCGGTCAGGTTCAGCACATAGACCATGCGCTGTGCGCCGACCAGATCGCTGCGGCCCAGAACGGCGTTGGCGATTTCGGCGGGTTCATTGCGGAAAACGAAAACGCCGGTGGGGTCAGCGGTGTTGCTTTGCAGGCCGCCCACCGTGGCAATGGCTTCGATTGCGCTGAGCGTTTGTGTTTCAAAACCAACGCGGCTTTGCGCGCCTGTGGCGCCAAGGGCGGTAAAGGCGCGGGTGTCTTCTTCGACCAGGATCCGGTCACCGCCGCGCAGGGCAATGTCAAAACTGGGGTTTTCGAACAGGTCTTCGAACCAGATTTCGCCGGTCTGATTGCCACGAATGATTTTCACGCGGGCTATTTCAGGGGCGATGGCCACCCCGCCAGCACGCGCCAGCATGGCGTTCAGTGTGCGGGTGGGGCGTTCGATCGGGTACACGCCCTGGCCGCCAACCGACCCGGTGATCGTGACCGTCGCGCCGTCGCCAGCCATGCGGCGCACCATGACCTGCGGGTCTGGTGTCTGGCTTTCCAGCTTTTCGGTGATGATGCGGCGGATTGCTTCGGGGCTGTTGCCCGCAGCTTTCACCCGACCCGCATAGGGGATGAAGATATAGCCAGCGCCGTCGACCTGCACTTCCTCCAGCGCGGCGGGGGCGCCTGCGGTGGCCAGGATGCCGTCTTCGACGTTTTCCCAGATCGACACGCCCAGCACGTCACCGGCGCGGATCGTATCCGATCCGACCTGTCCTGCGCTGGTAAAGGCCTCGGAAAAGCCAAGCGCGGGCACAATGGCCGTGGCGCGCGACACGCGGTCATTCACCGAAACGATGAAGGCGTCGCCCTGTTTTTGAACCGATCCCGCATAAATTTCAGCCTTGCTGGGCCCCACGCGCGGCAATCCGCACGCGGCGACACTGGCGACAATCGCCACAAGGGCGGCTTTGCGCGCCCATGATTTGCCTATGGTATTCACTGCTCGGGCCCCTTTTTTGGAGATCTGCCTGCTTTTGTTTTTTGTTAAGCTACGTTGCAGACAGCAAAAAATCCAGCCCCAGATGCGTGCGCGGCTATTTCACCAAGCGCAACTGTTGCCGTGGGGCCGCGGTGCCGCGTTCCAGCGCCTCATAGGGGTCGTCGGCGGCTAGCATCATGTCGACCACCTGGCGCAACAACTGGTGCCGCCCGCGAGCCGAATAAAAGCCGCCCGCGACCTGCGAGGTTTCCAGCAGATAGTGGCGATAGTCGCGATAGGCGCGGCTGTCGGGCCGGGTTGGGTGGGCGAAAAATTCGGCCAAAGGTTGGGTCGAAACGAACTCGGGTTTCGCATAGACCGCGTGGCCAAACACCTTCAGGGGCTGGGCGCGCCACAGTACCTGTTGGCCGGCGGTCGAATTCACGGTGACCGAGCTGCGGGCGTGATCCATCAGGCCGGCCAGCTTGCCGCCGCGCACGTAATGCACGCGGCCTTCTACACCAAAGTCGCGCGACAGGCGGTCGATTTCCCTGCGCAAAGGGGTGCGACCATCCTCCAGCGGATGGGCCTTGAACACCAGGTGGTGATGGGGCGGCGCACCATCGCGGAACCCTTCGATCACCACGGCAAGAAAATCGGTCATCGTGTCAAACGGGCTGTGTTCCTGAAACGAGCTGTCATGTTCCAGCTGCAATAGCGCCAGGTGATAGGGAAACCCGCCATGTTTGATACGCTGGGTTGCAATGATCCGGTCAGCAGCCTGGGCGGGCATCAACATCAGGCGGCGCAGGTAAAGTTGGAATTCCTTGCCAACGCTCAGTGCCCGGTGCGGGCGAAAGTTGGCATAGCGCTGATTTCGGAACATCACGAACCAATGATACAGCGCGCCATAAAAGATGTGGTGGCGCATGTCGCCCCAATGCGCCGGGGCTTCGGGAATATCCAGTTCGGCATCGGCCAGGGCGGCCTGCATGTCGGCGACCGACAGATCCATCAGACGTGAATTTCCGTTCGAGCCGCCGCGTTCATAGCTTACCCAATAGGGGCGCAGGTAGCCTTCTTCGAGCACATGAACGCACAGCCCCATATCGCGTGCAATTTCAATAGCTTGCACGTGAATTTTTCGGGTGTCACCATACAGAACGATGTCGGTAATCTGATGCGCGGTGACAAGGGCGCGGAACCGTTTTGGCCAGCTGTCCTGGGGGCTGTCAAAGGCGATATAGCTGTTGCGGTCACGCCAGAAATGTTGGTCGCCGCGGTTAAAGCCAACGCGCCAAACCTGCGCGCCTGCGGTGCGCAGCATTCTGGCAAGGCGCCAAAAGAACGGCCCGTGCGGTCCCTGAAGGAACAAAAAGTGCCGGTTGTTGCCGCAGACTGCGTGCATGTTACCCGTTATCCTTCCGCAAAATGCGCGGTTTGGGCCTTGTGGCCGCAAAATCGCCATTTGTCACGCCATTTGGTCACAATACGCACCCGTTTGGCCATTTTGTGGCGATGTCGGGACAGTCTGCGGGCAGCTTGGTTAAGGAAGGGTTGCGTATGGCCCGATGCGGGGGCATTTTCGGCGCAACTGAAAGGATTTTGTCATGTTCACTGGGATCATCACCGACGTTGGCCGTATTGCCAAGCTGGAAAAAACGGGCGACCTGCATGCGCGTATCGAAACCGGCTATGACACGGGCGGGGTCGATATTGGCGCGTCGATTGCCTCGGACGGGGTGTGTCTGACGGTCGTGACCCTTGGAAAAGGCTGGTATGACGTTGATATTTCGGCGGAAACCGTGTCGAAGACAAATCTGGGCGACTGGCGCGTGGGGCACGAGGTGAACCTGGAACGCGCCCTGAAGGTGGGCGACGAACTGGGCGGGCATATCGTGTCGGGCCATGTTGATGGGGTCGCTGAAATCACCGCCATGGCGGACGAAGGTGAGTCGACGCGCCTGTCTTTCAAGGCCCCCGCCGTGCTGGCAAAATTCATTGCGCCAAAGGGATCCGTTGCGTTGAATGGCACATCGCTGACGGTGAACGAGGTTGATGGGGACACATTCGGCGTGAACCTGATTTCGCACACGAAAGAGGTGACGAACTGGGGCGCGGCCAAGGTGGGCGACAAGGTGAACCTGGAGATCGACACCTTGGCGCGGTACGTCGCGCGGCTGGCGGACTATGGCGGATGATCGGCCACAACCACGGGCCGACGATGGGGTCCGGGGCGGGCTGGCGGCGCTATGCCTGGAAACGGGCGCGGCG
>DFBF01000014.1 GCA_002367285.1 Rhodobacteraceae bacterium UBA3087
CTTCGCTGGCCCCGGTCGCGCCCAGGAACACCGGCAAAAGCTCATCATTTCCGATCAGCCATGCCATGGCTTGGATCGCTAGGGTCTCGGCGGAATTCTGCTGCATCTCACGTCCTCGTTAACACTTGGAAACCTTTTCTTAACTAATGTGAGTGAGAACTTACCAGACAGAACACAAATAGAAACAAAATGTCAGCAGGAGGCCGCACGAGCCTATGGCCGGTCGAATTCTCATCGCAGATGACGTTGCCACAAACCGCATCATCTTGAAGGTGAAGCTGGTTGCGGCGCGTTATGAGGTCATTCAGGCCCGGGATGGGGCCGAGGCCCTTGCGCTGGCACGCAGTGAACGGCCCGATCTTATTCTGCTGGGCAGTTCGATCCCCGAAGGGGGCGCGCCCAAGGTCTGTGCCGCGCTGAAGACCGATCCGATCGCCAGCGCCATTCCGGTTGTCATGGTCACCTCGGTCGATGATCGCGCCGAACGTCTGGCGGCCCTGCACGCCGGGGCCGAGGACGTGGTCGTGCGCCCCTATGACGACACCGCCCTGCTGGCGCTGGTGCGCAACCTGATGCGGATGCGGGCCACCCAGGACGAACTGGGCCGTCGCCAGGACACCGCCAAGGAACTGGGGTTCGGCGAGGCGCGCCCGGGCTTTCAACGTCAGGCTCGGCTGGCCCTGATTGCCCCCGACCCACAAGAGGCCATTCACTGGCGCGCCGGTCTGGGCCGCGCCCTGAGCGAACGCATCACCCTGATGACCCGCGAAGAGGCCATGGGCCATCTGGACGGTGGTCAGGCGCCGGATGTCTTTGTCATTGCCGCCACCATTTCCGACATGGGCGACGGCCTGCGTCTGGTCAGCGAGCTGCGCTCGCGCAATGCCACGCGCAATGCCGTCATCATCGTGCAGACCCGCGAGACGGATGCGCATCTGGGCTCGATGGCGCTGGATCTGGGGGCGAATGCGGTCATGACCCTGCCCTTTGACGCCGAAGAACTGGCCACCCGCCTGCGCCGTCTGGTGGCGCGCAAGCTGGAGACGGATGTCTTGCGCCAGAGCTTTGATCAACAGCTGAGCCTGGCGATGCAGGATCCGCTGACGGGCGTTTACAACCGGCGCTACGCGCAGACCTATCTGCACCAGATGGCCGAACAGGCCAAGCTGGCGGGCCAGCCATTCGCGTTGATGGTGCTGGATCTGGATCGGTTCAAATCGGTGAATGATACGCATGGCCACCTGGTCGGCGACGAAGTGTTGATCGAGGTCGCCCAGCGGCTGCGCGACAATGTGCGCGAGATCGACCTTTTGGCGCGGATTGGCGGCGAGGAATTCGTCATCGCCATGCCAGAAACCACCGCCCGCGAGGCCGCATCGGCCGCCGAGCGCCTGCGCCAGGTCGTCGGTGAACGTCCCGTTCTTTCGGCAACACGCGGCATCGAAATTCCGGTCACCATGTCAATCGGCGTGGCCATTGGTGGCAGTGGCGCGGCATCGGTCCCGTCGTTGATGGAAAGCGCGGACAAGGCGCTTTATGCTTCTAAGGCCGAGGGGCGCAACCAAGTGACCTTTGTGCGCTCCGCCGCATAGACAACGCATAACCCGCGGATACCAAACGAAAAACGCGCAATGCCGGTGGGCGATTGCGCGTTCTGCTTGACTTTCAGCCCAGGCCGTTAGTGGCGGGTCCGCTCTTCGGCTTCGTGCAGGCCATGTTCCAACCTGTCGGCAAACTGGGCCCGATCGCGCGGGGTCATCTTGCCAATCTGTTCGACCAGAACGTCGCGCCCGGTTTCGGCGCGGCTGCGGATGCGCGTGCCCTGTGCCTCCAGCACATCATTCAGCACGGCAGGGTCAAACGGGTCAGCCCGCAGCACACCAATGATGTCGCGCATTTCCTGCGCCAGCGCCCGACGATTGGCCACGAAAGACCCCGAGCGATCCCGCAACGCCTTGCCGATCCCGCGCTTGTGTTCACGCGGCAGGGCGCTGATGAAGGGACCGAACCCCATGTCACGCATCGCGGTACGTTCAGGCCTTGGAAAACGGCGGTCATCTGATCCGTCGCGCAGGTGTGCACCCGCCACCAGCCCCACCACCAACAGGTTCAGCGTAAGCGAGATCACAAGGATCACCTTTGTCAGCCTGCGCCCCTTCCTGGGCGCGGCGGGCGGCGTTGCCGGGTTTGTCATCTCATCGCTCATCTCAGCCCTCCTCGAGCAGCGTATCAAAGCTGCCATAGCTTGGCACCAGGTCTTCCAGATCATAGCTGGTGGCCATATCGCTGGTCGACAGCAACGCCCCCCCGGCCCATGTGTTCAACGTGTCAGGTTGGGCAAAGCCGATCCAGACCCCGGCAACCGTCGCCGTGGCCATGCCAGCCAGGGCCGGCCATCCGCCGATCCCTGCGATCAGCCCGGCCAAAAGGCCCGGTTTCCTGACGGGTTTCCTGGCGGGCGGTGTGACTGGGCGCGCAATCGGACGGGGGGCGGGCATTTCTGCCACCGCATCCGCCATGATCCGTGCCATCAGGTCTTGCGAGGGCTGCGGGGGTTTGGCCCGGCCAGCCTCGAAAAACGCCTCAAGCGCCATATCGTCCAGCATGTCATGTTCAGTCTTCGCCATAACCCAACTCCTCGCGCTTTGTGGCTAGGATCGCCGCCAGCGCTCTCTTGCCCCGGGCGGTCAGACTTTCGACCGCCTCGACGCTAATCTCCAAAACCTCGGCAATCTCGGGGTTTGTCGCCCCTTGCAGATGCCTGAGGGACACCGCAATGCGCTGCCGATCCGGCAACCGGGTCAATGCGGCTTGCAACGCGGCGGCCCGGTCCGCGTCGATCATCCCCTGCACGACCCCCGGCGCATCATCCGCCGGCTCGTCGATACTGTCGATGTCGACCCCGCGCCTTTTGCGCAAACGGTCGGTGCACAGGTTCTTGACGACCCGATACAGCCACGTCGTCACCTTCGCTTCGCCCTGGCGCCAGTCGGGCGCGATCTTCCACAGGCGCAGCATGGCCTCCTGGGCGACGTCTTCGGCCTCGGCCCGGTCCCCGCCCAGCATACGGGCGGAAAAGCCGACGACCCGGGGGGTCAGACGCATGGTTAACATGGCCGCAGCCTGCCGGTCACCATTTCCATAGGCCACCAGAAGCGCTTCGTCTGTCACATCACTGTTTACGTCGAATGCCATGTCCATCGCGTCTTGAGGTAACCGTTACAGGGTGATCCCGCAATGGGTTCCCCGCGCCGGGTGGGGTATCGAACGGATACCCGGCGCGGGGCCCCACCTGTTAGTGGCCGCGACCACCTTTGCGGGCGTGACGCTGGAACATTTCCTTTTGCGCCGTGTCGAATTCTTCGGCCGAGATGGCGTTGTCATCATCGGTGTCGAAGCGGTCGATCATGCGGTCCAGTTTGGTCATGTCGGGCGACATTTCTTCAAAGCTCAGCGTGCCGTTCTTATCGACATCCCGGCGTTCGATCATGGTTTCCATGGCCCAGCCCATGCGCTTGTCTGCCATCGGGCCCCGGCCTGCGACCTGACCATCACGCGGGCCTTGGGCATTGCGTTGCCCCATGCCCTGACCATTGGCCTGCGCGTTTCCCTGACCGGCCCCAAGACCCTGACCGTTGCCAGCCTGCATGCGGGTTTCCATCCGCAGCTTGGCCTGAGCGGTCATTTCTTCGACGCTCAGCTGGCCGTTGCCATCGGTGTCGGCGGCGTCGAAACGCGCCTGACCATGGGCTGCAAGGTCCGCGGCAGTGATCTGGCCGTTCTTGTCCATATCCAGATCGGCGAATTCCATCTGCATCACGCCACCCGGGCCACCCATGCGGTCGCCATGGCCCCGCATGCCACGATCTCCGCCGCCAAAGGCAGACGCGGTCAAAGCGGTAGCGCCCACGGCGCTTGCGGTAATCAGAGCAATCAGTGCGGTTTTTGTCGTGCGTTTCATTGGTTTCTCCTAGGTTCGATTGGCTTTTATCTGCCCCATAGCTGCCGACCATTTCGTCCGGCGTTGTGATCTTAAAACGGGCCACCCCGCGCTTTCCGTCGCAGTTTTTTCATTTTATTGCGACATCCGGACGCAAGGACAATTGGCACAATGGTTCTTATTTAGTGCTTCCTTAGGGTAAGACCCCTGCGCGCGACTCGAAATTAACAGGTTCAGAAACATGAGCGACATCTCTGTCGAAACAGTAGACACGGGCGGTGAGCGCCTGATCAAACCCGCCATCTGGCGTGGCTGGCGGTGTAAATGCCCCAGCTGCGGCACTGGCCCGCTTTTGAAAAGCTATCTGAAGGTGCGCGATACCTGCACCGTCTGTGGCGAAGAATTGCATCACCAGAAGGCCGATGATGGCCCTGCCTATCTGACGATTATCGTCGTCGGCCACCTGATGGCCCCGGCGATTCACCTCACATATGTGAAGTTCACACCGAACCCGATGACCATGGCGACGATTTTCACGGTTGGAACCGTGGCCTTGTCGCTCTATCTTCTGCCTCGGTTCAAGGGGCTCATGGTTGGGTTCCAATGGGCCAAACGCATGCACGGCTTCGGCTCCGGACCAGACGGGGGCGCGGCGACCGATTGACGGAGACCCCCTGTGACTGATCCTGTGACACATCCCGACACCCTGCCCTCAGGCAACATCGACAAGTCGAAAATCATCCGCCACGCCGCGACCGTAATCCTGATACGCGACAAGGCCACGCGCCCGCAGGTCCTGATGGGCCAGCGTGGGGCCAAGGCCGCGTTCATGCCGAACAAATTCGTCTTTCCCGGCGGCGCGGTCGACCGGGCGGATGCGGATGTGCCGCTGGCCAGCGCGGGGGCGGAACCCTGCCTGACGCGGTTGGGCGAACAGGCCGACGCCTCGCTGGCGCCCGCCTTTCTGGCCGCCGCGATTCGCGAGCTGTGGGAAGAAACCGGCCAGATCCTGGGCGAAAGAACCGCCTGGGCCGGTGATGTGCCCGAGGCCTGGCAAGGCTTTGCCGACGCGGGCTTTGTGCCCTCGGCCGAAGGTCTGGCCTTTGTCTTTCGCGCCATTACGCCCAAGGGCCGACCGCGCCGGTTTGATGCACGGTTCTTTGCGGCGGATGCGGACCGCTTGCAAACCGACCCAGATGATTTCACCGGCGCCGAGGACGAACTGAGCCACCTGCAATGGATCCCGTTGGATGACGTGCGCCGGTTCGACCTGCCCTTTATCACCGAGGTCGTGTTGGCCGAGATCACCGGCAATCTGCCCGATCTGGGCGCGCCGAAACAGGTGCCGTTCTTCAACAATGACGATGAAAAATGTCTGTTTGAGCGTCTGGGCGGGGTCAGGCCGCTGGCTTGAACGACACTCCGGCTGCTTGCACCGAGTTCCTCTAGCCGGAACAGTACCCCTGTGCGCGGGTCCAGGCCTGCATGTCTTCACGTTTGCGCACCGAATGGAACGGTCCCCAATCGGCGGCCACGCCACGCATGCCCGCACTGACCACGCCGTCACGCGGCACCGTGTGGGCCAGGATCCGAACCGCGCAAGACAGGTTGGCCGACCCGTCTTTCAACGCCGCCCCTGACCGTGCCGCACAGCCATACCCCCGCGCCGTCGCCGGTGCGATCTGCACCAGCCCAAACCACCTGCCCCCGCCGCCAACCGCGCGCGGGTTCCAGGTGCTTTCGTGTTTGGACAGGGTCGACAACAGCCCGGTCCAAAAGGCCTGACGCCCCGCAAGGCTGGCGGTCCGATAGCCCGGGCACCAGGTATCAATGTCGGCAGGCGTGGTCTCGGCAAGCGCGGCGCCATGGCTGGCAAGCGCGGACATTGTGCTGTCGGTCCAGGACGACGCTCCGTTCACGTGGTCCCAGCGCATGGTCAGATCGACCGGTTCGTTCATCGCAGAAACAGCAGTATGGCTTTCGCCTTGCAACATGCAGGCGGACAGAAAGATCAGGGGAAAAGCGGCAGCAAATTTCATGGGACACGCTCCGGTGCAGACAAGAACAGCGCCACACCCTGCGCCGTTTTGGGGGTGTTGTCCACGCGGCACCATGTCGGGTGGCTGGACCTTGCCTAGGATCACGCCATTCAAACGGAGATATTTCATACCTGCCCTTATTGCCCTTGTCGGCCTTATCACCGCCGCTGCGTTTTTCATTCTGCGGGCGAGCTGATGGATATGGCCAATGACGCCCGCCTGGCCGCGCGCCGTTTCGGGTTTCGCCGCCAAGCAAACGTACACCCCGTCGAAAGCATCGAAGACCCCGCCGTTGCTGTGGCCACGATCTCGCTGGCCTTTCTGGGATTGGACGCGCTGCCGTCACGCGAACAGCATCAGGCGCTGGGGCGTGGCTTGCAGAGCCAGCTGAACCTGTCGCTGCCGGACGCCGAGGAACTGGTCGTGCTGGGCCGCTGGATGATGGGAGAATGCGGCGGGGCCGAACCCGCCATCACCCGCATCGCGCGCAAACTGTACAAGCTGAACGGCGGGCGATCCTTCCCACACCTGATGGGGGTAATCAAGGAAATCACCACCGAGGGCGCGGGCCTTTCGGCGAAACAAACCAGCGCGCTTGAAGACCTCAAACGCGCGTTTCGACTGAGTTGAAGCGCATGCATCCGAAAGAACGGTTCACCGAAGCGGAAGTTGGGGTGCTTGGCAAGTCGCGGCATTCGGCTTTGGGCGAAGATCCTATTCTGCCGCATTGGGAAATTCATACAATTTCTTGGGGTTAACTCGATAAAGCATGGCCGGTTGTCCTGGCCGGACCTCATGCCGATCTGATGGATGGAAACACCTTTCGCACCGTGCGGGGTGCTCTGCGCAATCTCTTGGGATACCCGCACAGGCAGGAAGCGCGGCTTACACAGGGAACCGGCATGAATAAGCACGATGTCAAGGTTCTGTTCGATACGCTTCGGGTTCTGGAAGGGCGCCCGCGCCCAAAGGTGCAGCCGCCCCCGAAGGCGGCGACACAGGTCGCGCCGAAGACGCGATGCCCGGCACGGGCGAGCGCCCCGCCGTGCGCGGTCCCGAGGCGAAGCCGAGGACACTCTGACCCCACAGCGCCCACATCGGTGGCCCTCCCGCCCGTCGGGGCCGCCTGACGGCGTCCGCGCTGGTTGGGCATGGCTCATGCTAACGCATGAGCCTGGGCACGCACTGCCCCCCTTGCCCCCTGCCCCCTTGCCCCCTGCATTCCCCTGTCCTAGAAGGCAGGGAAACGCTTTAGGGAAAACACCATGCTGGATCACCTCGCTTACCAATCCCCCGCGCCCAAGGTCATTGCTGGCGCCAAGGACGACTGGGAACTGGTCATTGGCCTTGAGGTCCACGCCCAGGTGGCCTCGAAAGCGAAACTGTTTTCCGGGGCTTCGACCCAGTTTGGCGCAGAGCCCAACTCCAACGTCGCCTTTGTCGACGCCGCCATGCCGGGCATGTTGCCGGTGATCAACGAATTCTGTATCGAACAGGCGGTGCGCACCGGGCTGGGGCTGAACGCCGACATCAACCTGATGAGCGCCTTTGACCGCAAGAATTACTTCTACCCGGACCTGCCGCAGGGGTACCAGATTTCGCAGCTGTATCACCCCATCGTGGGCGAAGGCGAAATCATCGTCGACATGGGCCCCGGCGTGGCGCGCAAGGTGCGGGTCGAACGCATCCACCTGGAACAGGACGCGGGGAAATCAATCCACGACATGGACCCGAACATGTCCTTTGTCGATCTGAACCGCACCGGTGTCGCGTTGATGGAAATCGTGTCACGTCCCGACATTCGTGGCCCCGAAGAGGCCGCCGCTTATGTCACCAAGCTGCGTCAGATCCTGCGCTATCTAGGCACCTGTGATGGCAACATGCAGGAAGGTTCGATGCGCGCGGACGTAAACGTATCGGTCTGCCGTCCGGGTGACTATGAAAAATACTGGGAGACCCAGGATTTCGCCCACCTTGGCACGCGTTGCGAGATCAAGAACATGAACTCGATGCGGTTCATCCAGGCCGCGATTGATGTCGAGGCCCGGCGCCAGATCGCCATTCTGGAAGACGGTGGCACGGTCACGCAGGAAACCCGCCTGTATGACCCCGACAAGAACGAAACACGGTCGATGCGGTCGAAAGAAGAAGCGCATGATTATCGCTATTTCCCCTGCCCCGACCTGTTGCCGCTGGAAATCGAACAAAGCTGGGTCGATGACATCGCTGCCACCCTGCCCGAACTGCCGGATGCAAAGAAAACGCGCTTTGTCACTGATTTCCACCTGTCGGAATATGACGCAAGCGTGCTGACCGCCGAGGCCGAAAGCGCCGCCTATTTCGAAGCTGTGGCGCAGGGACGTGACGGTAAACTGGCCGCCAACTGGGTGATCAACGAGCTGTTTGGCCGCCTGAAGAAAGAAGACCACGATATCGGCGAAAGCCCGGTCACCCCGGCACAGCTGGGCAGCATCATTGACCTGATCAGCGCGGACACGATTTCCGGCAAGATCGCCAAAGAGCTGTTCGAAATCGTCTATACCGAAGGCGGTGACCCCGCCGAGATCGTCGATGCGCGCGGCATGAAACAGGTGACGGACACCGGTGCAATCGAGGCGGCTGTCGACCAAATAATCGCCGACAACCCCGCCCAGGTCGCCAAGGCCAAGGAAAACCCAAAGCTGGCGGGTTGGTTCGTCGGTCAGGTCATGAAAGCCACCGGCGGCAAGGCCAACCCCAAGGCGGTGAACGAATTGGTGGCGAAAAAGCTGGCGCAATAAGCGCCCCCGAAAAAGCCGGACCGTTTGGGACCGCAAAAACCGTCGCTTCGGCGAAAGGACGTCTTATGAGCGATGCGCATCTGTCGTCAATCATGCAGGTCGTGCCCGAGTGGCTCGACTATAACGGCCATATGAACATGGCCTATTACAACGTGCTTATTGATCGCGCGGGCGATGAAATGTACGGCGAAATGGGGCTGGGCGAGACTTACGCGCGCACCCGCGCCCACACGACCTATACCGCTGAATTTCACATCTGTTACCTGCGCGAATTGCATCTTGGCGCCAGTGTTCAGGTGCGATCGCAATTGCTGGGCTTTGATGCCAAACGCTTCGTGACCTATCACGAGATCTGGCACAGCGACGGATGGCTGGCCGCCACAGGCGAGGCGCTGGGGCTGCATATCGACATGTCAGGACCGCGCGTCGTGCCATTCCCGGATGACATTCGCACCCGGATGCAGGCGTTCAAGGACAGTCAGGCCGGGTTGCCCACGCCTGAGCGCGCCGGGCGGGCGATCCGTTTGCCTGACTGAGCGCAAGATATCGCCCCACCGGAACCCCCACCCGCAACCTGTTGTGGAGAATGGCTTTTTCGCCACAGACACGGGAACACGACAACTCTCTTGGACACGGCCAACCCGAATCGTATACGTTGCGCCCACTGCTTTCCAAAGGGACATGGGTGATGAAATTTGAGTACAAGGTGGTTCCGGCACCGAAAAAAGGCAAGCGCGCCAAGGGTGTGCGCGGCGGTGAAGCCCGCTTTGCCAACACGCTGGAAGAGTTGATGAACGACCTGGGGGCCGAAGGCTGGGAATACCAGCGCTCGGATACGCTTCCGGTTGAAAACCGCGCGGGTCTGACTGGCAAGTCGACCGAATTCCAGAACATGCTGGTGTTTCGCCGCACTTTGTCCGCGGCACAAACCAGTGGTGTTCAGGACAGCGATGCTCAGGCCGCTTCCAAAGTCGTTGCCGCCCCCGTCGCGGTCGAACAGATCGCCAAAATCCACGCCCCCGCGCTGCCCTCGGCAGATGCGGCGCAGAGCCTGCCCGAGAGCCTGACCACGCTGGATGCAAGCGACGCCGACACCAAAGAGGTCGCGGCCGAATAACGCCCCACCCTGCAAGACATTCAAAGCCCGACCATGATGGTCGGGCTTTTTCGCGTGCACCGCCCGGCCCTGTCCGGGCCCCCGATCCGGGCCTAGATCCGGGCCGCGATCAGGCGGAAATCTCTAACGCCAGGGCATGGATGCGCCCCATCAGATCCGCGCCCAGGGCCGCATGAACCGCCCGGTGACGCGCCACACGTGACATGCCGCCAAAGGCAGGCGCGGTGATTTTTACGCGAAAATGGCTTTCGCCACCGTCTTGATATCCGGCATGACCACGATGACTTTCGCTTTCATCGACGACCTCCAGGGTCTCTGGCGCAAATGCGGCCTGCAAACTTGTGCGAATTTCTTCCGTTCTGGTCATTTTTCCTCTGCCCCCTCTTCTATCTGGTCGAAAAATACCTAAACTCTCGGGTCCGAGTCGCAAAGGTGTTCTGATGTCAAAAAGTGATCCATTCGGATTCGATATGTCGATTAAAACGGCCAAGAAGAAGAACCCGCGTGGCAAACGCGGCATGTCGGGGGCGTTCGAAACCTCGACCCGTGAATGTGCCCATGATGGCTGTGTTGAGAACGGCCAGTACCGTGCCCCCAAAAGCCCGGACCATCTGGATGAATTCCTGTGGTTCTGCAAAGACCACGTGCGCGAGTACAATTTGAAGTGGAACTTCTTCAACGGGGCCACCGAGGATGAGATCAACGCCCAGGCCGATAAGGATCGGGTCTGGGAGCGGGAAACCAAACCCTTTGACAAGCCCAGCGAAGAACAACGCGCCTGGTCGCGTCTGGGCGTGGATGACCCGCATCAGGTGCTGGGTGGCAATGCAACGCAGAACCCCGGCAAATCGATCACCGGCACGCGCAAGCTGCCGCCGACGGAACGCAGGGCCATGGATATCCTTGAAGCCAAGGATCATTGGACCAAAGCCGAGGTGCGCAAACAGTATAAATTGCTGATCAAGGTGCTGCATCCGGACATGAACGGCGGTGATCGCTCGCAAGAAGAACAGTTGCAGGAAGTCGTCTGGGCCTGGGAGCAGATCAAGGAAAGCCGTAACTTCAAGTAACGGCGCCGGGGCGCTCCCGCCCGGGCTTGATGCCTTGCGGCACCGCGTCCGGTTGGGCGTGGCCCGTGGCAAGCCACGGGTCACCAGCGCACCATCGGCGGGGTGCACGCGCCGTGTGCACCGCACACAAGCGCCCGACGCGATGCCCGCAGGGCGAGCGCCACCAGAGCGGCCCGCGCCGAAGGCAAGGCCCTGTTCACCGTGCGCAGCCCGTGCGCACTGGCCCCCCGTGCGCACGGGACTCCCCCGCCCGCACCTTTACGATATGCCCATTGTTGCAGAGGTTTTCACATGTTGCGCATTGTCATTGCTGTTCTGGTCTTTCTTGCCCCGTTCTCTGCCCGCGCAGCCCCCCCTCCTGAAATCAACTGGGAAATCACCAACCGATTCGCCCCGTTTGAACTGTTCGCCGACCCCGAGGCGATGTTTGCCACCTGGGCCCTGCACAATGCGCACGAAAGCTGGCAGGGCTGGCACGCGCGGCGTTGGGTGGAGAGCGACCATCGCCTTGCCTCGCCCTATGCGCCCGCCCTACGGCTTGGTGCGCCCACCCACTGGAATCGCGACACCCAGGCCCATGCCACCGATCTGCTGCGTTTTGTGAAACGCGAACGCGACCCGGCGACCACCGTGCGCGCACGCCTGTGGTTGGAGGACACACAGCCCTGTATCTGGCAACTGGGCGGCGCGGACCTGCCGGCGCTGGATTGCAGCGTTGGTGTGAATGTGAACCTGCCGCTATCGGGTCAGATCGCAGCCGTCACCCTGGCGAATGGCACCGAGTTCCGTCAGCATATACGCCCCGATCACAAGGTGATCCTGGGACTTGGCGACAGCTATGCCTCGGGTCAGGGCAACCCGGATGTGCCCGCACAATGGCAGGACTCGTTGACCCTGGGGGACGGCAATGTCGGCTGGATGACCACCCGGCGCAACCTGGCGCGTGGCGGGCGGGCCCGGTGGCTGGATGAACGCTGTGATCGTTCGTTCTTTTCGTTCCAAAGCCTGACCGCCCTTGGCATCGCCGCACGTGACCCGCATGTCTTTGTCAGCTTCCTGCACCATGCCTGCACCGGGGCCGAGATTTTCGACGGCGTGCTGACGCCGCAGAGAACCGACGACAGCGTCGCGCCCTATAACCGCCGGTCGCAGCTGAACGCCGTGATCGGCGAGCTGTGTCAGAGCCCGGTCAGCGACTATGCCGCCATCAGCGACGACGCCCTGGCGGGGATCGACATTTTCCCACTGCGCCGCCGCAATCGCAGCTGGTTGCGCCCGCTGGACCCGGTCGACCGGGGGGATTTTCGCCGTCAGCGCACGGAAACCGGGCTGGATGAACCTCGCTCAGGTGTGCTGAATTGTCCTGCTGGGCAGCTGCGCGCGCCGGACTTGGTGCTGCTGTCGATCGGTGGCAATGACGTGGGATTTGCCCAGCTGGTGCAATATTTCATCGCCCCGGTGATCCACACGACCTATCTGCTGACCGATCTCGTGTTGCCTGATCTGTGCCCCGCACCCGAATTCCGGGTCGATCCCGCGCTTGCCCCCCATGCGGCGCAATACTGTGCGACCCTGGACCGGAAACTGGACCATGACGTTGGTGATCTGGTTGGCACGCAGCGCTCCTCTACCGGGATCGCCGTGAAATACCGCCTTTTGTTCAACAGCTTGCAGCATTACCTGCGCATTCCAAAATCACGTATCGTGATGGCGCAATATCCCGACCCCTTGCGCTTGACCGAGGCCGCACCGGATCCCTGCGCCCCCGTATCGCAACCGGCAAACGTGCATGGATCACCAACTGGGGCGAACCCCTATGGGCCCTGGACCGGGCTGAAAACCGTCGCCCCCGAGGAAACCCTGCGCAACTGGCGTTTCAACCTGCTGAAGGATGAAAGCCGCCTGATCCTGCTACAATTTGACAAGCTGCGCGAACAGCTTGCCATAACAGCCCGCAGCGAAAACGTGACCTTCGCCTGCGAAACCCGCGACGCATACCTGGGCCATGGTTGGTGGCAGGGTCGTCAGCTGACCCTGCCCAACAGCCGCACCGCCCCCTGGGCCCCGTCGCACTGGGCGCCCTATCGCTATGAACGCCACGGCCGCGCAGTGCGCACGGGCAATGACTGCGCCCTGACCCAGGCCAATGGCAAGGTCGCGATCAGCGGCGCGGTGCATCCCAACCTGATCGGTCACACCCTGATCGCCGATGCATTGATGCGCCGTCTGGGTTACGGTGCCCTGCCCCCCCCGCCGCGCAATCTCCCGCCCATGGCCCCCGCTGAGGCCAGGTATTTCCACCCCCGCCCCTTGCACCGCCGCGCCAAATCAGGCACCACAACAGGGTTGACCAAACGGTCCGGTTTACCGGCATGTTTGGGAGGAATTGAAACATGGCGGACGGCAGTATGGACAAGGCAGTGAAACCCACCGAGGATATCTCGGTTCGTGAAGTTTTTGGCATCGACACGGATATGATCGTGAAGGGGTTTGAGCCCGGCATGGATCGTGTGCCCGACATCGACCCGACCTATAAGTTCGACCCCGACACGACGCTGGCCATCCTGGCTGGCTTTGGCCACAACCGCCGCGTCATGGTGCAAGGGTATCACGGCACGGGCAAATCGACCCATATCGAACAG
>DFBF01000268.1:0-1913 GCA_002367285.1 Rhodobacteraceae bacterium UBA3087
TGGTTCCTGGGCCAACGCCTGTTGGAACCCGCCAAGGACAACTTCACCGCACGGGCCTGGGCACGGATACGGGATAAGGGGCTGTTGTAATGTGGGTGGGGTCTGGAGAGGCAGTTTTGGGCCCCAAAATAGCAGATACTGAAAAATCACTAAAATCCGATTTTGTGCTTCAATCTCAAACAGAAAACGGACAAGAATACAAAATGAAATCAAAACACTACCTTGTCGGATATTTGGGTCTTGCGACTGTCTTTTATGTCATCGGATTTCTTTTCCGAGGCGGATACGAATTCCCCGTCGCCGTTCGCGATACGTATTTCGACATTGCTATGGTCAACTTTTTGATGCTGGGCATCCTGCCCTTTTTCGTGCCTCCCACCCGCTTTGCCAAATTTGCCGTTGTCTTTTTGCTGGGGTGGAGCGTGATTGGTCTGCTGGTTTTGTTCGTGACCACAGACGCTTCAGCAACAGATATAACAAACTACTTGTGGGGCAAGATTAAGTGGGTGATGGGCGCGTTTCTTTGGGTGGCCGGCCCGGCCTTTTTTGTGAGGTTCTTCTTTTTTTGGGTCGATTTCACGATAGCAAATCCAAACACGAGTTTATTGCAAAAAATCCAGTTGCGTTGGCGGGAAATGGAAAGGCATCAGGAATTCTGATCACAACCTCTCTCCTCAAACGCCCAACAAACCGGAGATGAAGCTAAACCCCCAGCCCGTGTCCGAACGGAATTCCATTACCCCCTGTAGCTTTGAGGTCTCGCAACCCTTTGCATCGCAAATGTCCAACTCGACCTGAAAATGCAGGTCGGCGTTAGGGATCTCTTCCAAAACCACATTTGGGAAACGAAGACCCATTCCCGTTGCAGCCGGGGTGAAAAGGTCTTCAACCTGCCCACCCGTAAGGGTGCGGGCAAAGATCGGATCGGTGTCCTGTGCCCAAAGAGAATAACTCATCCCAGACACCTGTTTTTCCTCTGCCAACTCTAACGTTAAGGCTCCCTTGAACGAATATGGCGCTACTGTGGTTTCACGCGATACGAGCCAACACTTTTCAAGGTGATAATCTGGTTCGACAACAGCGATCAGAGTTCCACTCACAGTTTCCTAACGAAGGGTTTTGAAAACATGATAGTCATATTTCAACGGCCCAAGTGCCCAGAGAAACAACGCCGGAGCCCCCAGCATGCTCAACAATGCAAGCGTCCTCACCCTCGGTATCACGTCCCTCACCTCAAAATTCTGATGGCCAATTAAGCTCTGTTTATCATCCTGTTGGCGCACGCCAAGACATACCGCAGAATTCAGACGCCTTGCACCCCCCCGCCAAAACCAGATACCCAAAGGCATGGCTGACACACGCACACGCATGAACCTTTCCGCGGGCCTTGCCTCGGCCCTTGTGGCGGTGACTTTGGTCGCGCTGAAACTGTGGGCGTTGGGGGAAACCCACGCCCTGTCCGTGGCGGCGTCGCTAGCGGATTCGGCGATGGATTTGATGGTGTCGCTGGGGGCCTTGGCGGCGATCTGGTATGCGTCGCGCCCCGCTGACGATGACCACCGGTTTGGCCATACCTCGGCAGAAGATCTGGCCGCCCTGGGCCAAAGCCTGTTCATTCTGGTCTCTGCCGGGATCATTTCCTGGGCCGCGATTGCGCGGCTGTTGTCAGGCGAGGTCGCACCGATTGTCAGCCATGAAAAAGGCATGATCGTCATGGGCGCGTCCATCGTTCTGACCATTGCGCTGGTGCTGTGGCAACGGCGCGTGGCGAACAAGACCGGGTCGCGTGTGGTCAAGGCCGACAGCCTGCATTATCTGGGCGACCTGATCCCAAACATTGGCGCGATTGCGTCGCTTTGGGCGGCCAGTTGGTTTGGCATGGAACAGATCGACAGCGTCGTCGCCATTGGCGC
>DFBF01000268.1:2028-5626 GCA_002367285.1 Rhodobacteraceae bacterium UBA3087
ACATCGCGCGCGATTGGCCCGGTGTGCACGGATTTCACGACCTGAAGACCCGCACGGCGGGGTCGGTGATTTTCGTCAACATGCACATCGAACTGGACGGCAGCCAAAGCCTGGATGAGGCCCACGCGATCGGCGCGGGGCTGCGCCGCGCGATCCTCAAGGCCTATCCGCAAACCGATGTGATGCTGCACAAGGATCCGGTCGGGGTCAAACCGCACCCCGACGACCCCTCGCGCCAGTAACATAGTTTTCTAGAAAACTATGTCCCGTCAGGATTTTCTAGAAAATCCTGCTTACCCATCAACCAACCCGCGCCCTTTCAACAGCGCTTCAACCCCCGGCAAACGCCCACGAAACGCGCGGTACAGGTCCTCGGCTTCGACCGAGCCACCTGCCGACAGGATGTGCTTTTCCAACAGTGCTGCGGTATCCGCATGGAACGGGTCACCCGCTTCCAAAAAGGCCTCAAACGCATCCGCGTCCATGACCTCGGACCACATGTAACTGTAGTAGCCCGAGGAATATCCGTCACCCGCGAACACATGGGCGAAATGTGGCGTCGCGTGGCGCATACGGATGGCTCTGGGCATGCCGATGGCCTCCAGAACCTCGGCCTGGGCCTGCATCGGGTCCTCGGGCGCAGTGCCTTCGTGGAAAGTCAGATCAACCAGGGCCGAGGCCACGAATTCGACCGTCGAGAACCCCATATCGTGGGTCGCCGCTGCCAGCAGCCGGTCCAACATGTCCTTGGGCATGGTTGCACCGGTGTCAGCATGGGTGGCGAATTCGCCCAGAACTTCGGGCACCTCCAACCAGTGTTCATACAGCTGGCTGGGCAGTTCGACGAAATCACGCGCCACCGATGTGCCCGAGATCGATTCATATGTCACATTCGACAACATCTGATGCAGCGCATGGCCGAATTCGTGAAACAGCGTGCGCGCGTCGTCCCATGACAACAACGCGGGTTTCCCCGCCTCGGCCTTGGCGAAGTTGCAGACGTTCACGACGATGGGGCGAATGTCGCCCGCCTGTTTCTGCTGGCTGCGCATCGCCGAACACCAGGCACCTGAGCGTTTTGCGCCGCGGGCGAAATAATCCCCGACGAACACCGCCATGTGTTTTCCGTTACGGGTCACATCCCAGGCGCGCGCGTCATCGTGATATAACGCCACATCCAAGGGGGCGAACTCCAGTCCGAACAGGCGGTTTGCGACGGAGAACGCGGCCTCGATCATCCGGTCGAGCTGCAAATAGGGCTTCAGCTCCGCCTCGTCCAAGTCGTGTTCCAATTGGCGGCGGCGTTCGGCATAGAAGTGCCAGTCCCACGGCTCCAATTCACCATTATGCCCGTCGGCGTGCAGCATGTCTGTCATGGTCGCGGCGTCTGCCAGCGCGGCGGCTTTTGCCGGTGCCCAGACCTCCATCAACAGATCCCGCACGCGATCCGGGTGCCCGGCCATTTCCGTTTCCAGCTTGAACTGCGCAAAGTCGTCATAACCCAGCAGATTGGCGCGCTCCTGGCGCAGCGCCAAGGTCTCCGTGGCGATGGCGCGGTTGTCGGTATCGCCGCCATTGGCGCCGCGCGCAGTATAGGCCTGATAGGCTGTTTTGCGCAGATCACGGCGCGGCGAGAATTGCAAAAACGGTGTGATCAGCGACCGGGACAGGGTCACGACGGGGCCTTGTGCCCCTTTTTCAACTCCCGCGGCGCGGGCGGCGTCCAGGACGAAATCGGGCAGGCCGTCCAGATCGTCGCCGGTGATCTCCATGTGCCAATTGCGCTCATCGGCCAGCAGGTTTTGCATGAAATCTGTGCCCAGCACCGCAAGCCTTTCCTGCACCGCCTTATAGCGATCCCGCGCGTCGCCCTGCAACAAGGCCCCTGCCCGTACAAAGCCACGCCGGGTCAGCATCAGCACGCGCGCTTGTTCCTCGGACAGGGCCAGATCGTCGCGTGCCAGCCAAAGTGCCTCAACGCGGGCAAACAGTTTCGGGTTCATCGACACTTCGGCGGAATAGGCCGCCAGCTTGGGGGAAAACACACGTTGCAGCGCCTCGCGCGCGGGGGTGCTGTCGGCACCGGCGACGTTGTAAAACACGCCCAGAACCTTGCTCAGAAGGGCGTCGGCCTGTTCCAATGCCTCGATCGTGTTGGCGAATGTCGGGGCCTCGGGCGCATCAGCAATCGCGGCCAAATGGGTGCGGGCATCGGCCAGGGCGGCGTCAAAGGCCGGCTCGAAATCCTCATCCGTGATCGCGCCAAACGGCGGCATGTCGAAGGGCGTGTCCCAGTCGGACAGAAGCGGGTTGGTCATGGAGATCTCCTTTGCGGTGACCCTAAAGCGTTTCGAGTTTACGTTGAATCACAATGTGAATTCGAAACGCGCGAAACACTGATATGTTGTGGGCGTTTCGACATATTGTCGTGATCCAACAACACGTCGAAACGCTTTAAGCAGGGCGGCCCGCGTTTTCCATACTCAAAACACACGGGCGAGCGGCGAGGACAGGGGCTCCCGTCCGCCGTCACCGCCTTGCGGCGGATCCTGCGGTTGGGCGTGGCCGCGCCTGCGGCGCGTCAGGGGCGCTGCCCCTCGGCCTGTCGGCCTCACCCCGGGATATTTCTAGCAAGAGGAAATGTGGGGTGATCTGCCCGGCGCAGCGGGGTGGGGAGGCAGCCGAAATCAGCCCCCACAACGCGGCAAAGGGTGGGAGCTGTGGCGGGCGGATCAGCCTTGCGTGCGGGCACGCAGGTGGCGTTCAAGACGGCGTAGGCCCAGAGACAGTGTCACGATCATCATCAGATACACCAGCGCGACCACGTTATAGGTTTCAAAATACCGGAAATTTCCTGCCGCTGTGACTTTGCCCAACTGGGTGATATCCGCGACCCCCAGAACGGACACCAGCGAGCTGTCCTTTACCATCGCCACGAAATCATTGCCCAGCGGCGGCAGGATCATGCGAAAGGCTTGCGGCCATTTGATCAGGCGAAACCGTTGCCACCCGTTCAGGCCCAGCGCCTTGGCGGCCTCGATCTGGCCGACATCAACCGCCTGAAGGCCGGCGCGAAACACTTCGGCGATGAAGGCGGAATAGCCAATCGTCAACGCCAGGATCGCGCGCCATAACAGGGGGAAATCGCGTGTTCGGACAGGTTCCAACCCGACCGCTTCGGCCAGTCCGTTCCAGCCGCTCACCAGCGCGGGCGCAATGACAAAGGCCACATACAGCAACAAAACGATGATCGGCACGCCGCGAATGATCTCGATATAAAACCGCGCCAGTTGCCGCAGCACGACCAAGCGCGACAGCGTGGCGACCGCCATCACCAGCCCGATGGCACAGGCCGAGGCAAAGCCGATCAGCGTCACCATCACCGTGATGCTGATGCCCTTGGACAGCGTGCCCAGCACCTGCAAATACAGGTCATCCATGACGATCCGGTACAGAAACAACGCCGCCAGGCCGCCGACAAGAACCAGCCACCAGGGGAAATCATCATCGGGTTGCGGATTGGGAACCATCAGAACATGGCGGGCATTTTCACCCCCGCCGCTCTTTCATCAGCCGCCGATCTTGTACTCAAGAAACC
>DFBF01000268.1:5791-7917 GCA_002367285.1 Rhodobacteraceae bacterium UBA3087
CTGCCGTGCCGTCGGTCAACACCAGGTCAACATCCCCCGTGCGCAACGCCTGAACGCCCGCGCCGAAGGTTTCGAACTTCACGATGCGCGGGTTGGTCTCGTCGCCATCCAGCACGTCATAGACCCCGACATAAAAGGGCGTCGTGCCGGGTTGCGCGGCCATTAACAGGTCGGGGTCGGCAGCAAAGGACGCCGCATCGCTGAACCGGTCTTCATTGCCGCGCACCAGCATGATCATCTCGGATCGCATGTAAGGCGCCGAGGTTGGGAACGTGGTTGGACAGGTACGACCGTTCAACCTAGGGCCGTGCCGGGGCAAATGGCAAGGGCGGATCAGCCCATGGCGCAACGATACAACGTGACATCTGCGCTTGTTTCAACTGGGGAAAACCCCGCCTTTTCCAGCACACGGATCATCGCCAGGTCACCGGTTTTCACCCGCGCTTCGATCGCCCACAGACTGCGCAGCTCGGCCTCCTCCAGCACGGACAGAACGGCCTGGGTGGCGTGGCCCTTGCCGCACTGGGCCTGTGCAACCCGTACGCCCAGATAGGCAACGCTGCCGTCGCGACCTGTCAGGGCAAGGCGGCCCAGAATGCTACCCGCCTCGACAATCACGAAATGCGCGTCCGAGGTGGCGGTTTCCACCACCTGCCCCCGGATGATGTCGCGCAGTGATCCGACCTCCCAATAGGTGGGCGGGCGGGGGCCCAGATGGGCTTCGAACCAGGTGCGATTGTCGACCTCGAACCGCCATAGGGCCTCGGCGTCGCCCACCGCCAGAGGGCGCAGTTCAGCCACAGACCGGACAGCCTTCGCGCCGCTTGGTTTTGATCACCCGCACCTCGGAATACATGGCGTCATAGATCAACATGCGCCCGCGCAGACCCTCGCCCGCCTGGGCGATTTCCTTGACGCATTCGACCGCCATCATCGCCCCGATCACGCCCGGAAGGGGGCCAACCACGCCCGCCTCGCTACAGCTGGGGGCAAGACCCGGCGCGGGGGCTTTGGGGAAAATACACTGGTAACAGGGGGCGCCACGTTTGGGGTCAAAGGTTGAAATCTGCCCCTCCCATTGGCTCAGCGCGCCGCCGATGACCGGTTTGCCCAGTTTGGCAGCGATCCGGTTCACCAGATACCGCGTGGTGAAATTGTCGGTGCCTTCCAGCACAATGTCATAATCGGCAATCAGGGCCTCGGCGCTGTCTTCATCCAGACGGCGGTTATACGGCTGAACGACAATGGCCGGGTTCTGCGCCAACATCGCGGCCTGGGCGGAAAACACCTTGGGCTTGCCGATATCAGCGTCGCGATGGATCACCTGGCGTTGCAGGTTCGAATTGTCGACCACGTCGTCGTCAACGATACCGATGGTGCCCACACCCGCAGCGGCCAGATACAGCAACGCCGGGCTGCCCAGCCCGCCCGCACCGACAACCAGCACGCGCGCGTTTTTCATCGCCATTTGACCGGGGCCACCGATTTCACGCAGCACGATATGACGCGCGTATCGGTTCAGTTCCGTGTCAGAGAACGGCCCCTCTTCGGCCTTTGGCAGCACAGGCGCGCGGGCCTTCAACGCAGCAACACCACGTGCGTATGCCACAGCCACAGCCCCCGCACCGATCACCACCAGCCAGCCGCCCAACGTGCCGCCGATGCCGCGCACCAGGGCATTGTCGGCGGGCAAGGTCGCGTGGATCGCCACCACCGCGCCCAACAAAATTGCGGTCAGGATCAGCGACCGGACGCGCGGCACTTCAAACACCCAGCCGACCGTCCAGATGGCCGCAGCAATCAACAGAACCCAGATCATGCGCGCCCCCTATGCCCGGCCGGTCGAGCCGAACCCGCCCGCGCCCCGCGCCGTGTCGCCCAGCGCCTCAACGGCTTCAAATCCGGCCTGGACCACCGGCGCAATCACCGCCTGGGCAATCCGGTCGCCATGGTGGATCACGTAAGAATCGGCCCCGAAGTTCACCAACAACACCCCCAGCGGCCCGCGATAATCGCTGTCGATTGTACCGGGCGTATTGGGCAACGAAATTCCGTGTTTCAACGCCAGACCGGACCGCGGCCTGATCTGCATCTCGAACCCCTGCGGGATTTCGGCGCGCAGCCCC
>DFBF01000241.1 GCA_002367285.1 Rhodobacteraceae bacterium UBA3087
TGCATCGTGCTGGATTTTGGTACCTCCAGCCTGAGCCACGGCACACTGGAGCAGGATGTAAAACTCGACGATGCGTCCGGGGATGGTGAGGCTCCTACCAAGATCTGCACCGGGTGCGGCGCGGATATCCCGCTGGCATCCTTTGAGTGCCCGCTCTGTGGCGAGATGTTCGTCGGCGAAGACGATGATGCCAAATCGCAGGAACATGATGATGGCGCGCTCACGGGTTTCCTGATGACCGAAATCGATCTGCTGAAGCGTTCCAGTTTTGCCTGGGTTGATCTCTTTGAGGATGACGCCGCGCTGATGGCCAACGGGTTCAATGCCTGGGGTGGCATATTCTATCTGGATGGCCGCTGGCATGCCGTTGGCGGGGCGAAAGGTCAGACCCCACATCTTCTCGGGGTGGGCGAGCGCACCGTTTGTCTGGCGCAGGCCGATGACTGGCTCAATGAGCACGAGAGCGATGAAAGCGCCTTTAAAACCAGAGGCTGGCTCACTCAGGCGGCAACGCCAAAGCAACTGCAATACCTGCCAGCGATCTATGCCCAGGATTATGGCCTGACCCGGTATCGCGCCTCGGCCCTGATGACCTTCAAGTTCAACAAGCGCGCGATCCAGCAGCTTGTCGCATCAGCCACACCGACGGCGCGGAGGGCGGCATGAATCATGTCGCGCAAATCCCGCCCACGCCCGCATCGCCTGCGCACATCCCGGATCGCCTATTGCTCTGGCACCCGCGCTTTGTGGTCTGCGCTGTCTGCACACGTCCCGCTGCCGGGTTCGGCTTTCGTGACCCCCACGCCAGAAAACACCCGCAACCGGCAGCCTCTCAGAGGCGGCGCTGGTTCTGCTCACAAAACTGTCAGGCGCTCTATGCGCACCACGCCCGGAAAGGACTGAACATGGTTGATCTCACCGAAGAAGAACACGCGGCCATCACCGCCACCCTGAAACGCATGGGTGCGCTCATGGAGGAATTCGGCTGGGACACCCGGTTGGCCGATCTCGCGGCGGATCAGGTGCGAGCGCTGATTGAGGAGGCTGTGGAGGGGTTTCGGGATGCCATGGCCGAAACAGCGAAATCCTATACCTCGGAGGTGCCGCTCTAATGCTGGATTACAATCGTTCGCAAACCATCGCCGACAAGATCAACGAACACATCGATGCCGTTCTCATCGCCGAGCGCGATGCCACACTGCCACGCACCTACCTTGGCGCGTCCCGACTGGGGCATGGGTGTGAACGCGCCCTGCAATTCGAGTTTACAAGTACGCCCAAGGACGACGGTGGTGATTTCAGCGGCCAGGTTCTGCGCATCTTTGCCATCGGCCACATGCTCGAGGATCTGGCCATCCGCTGGCTGCGCGGGGCCGGGTTCGATCTTTACACCAGCAAGGGGAACCAGCCGAAAGGCGAGCAATTCGGATTCTCCGTCTCAGGCGGCCGCATTCGCGGTCATGTCGACGGCATCTTTGCCGCCGCACCAGAGGTCCTTGGAATTGCTGTCCCGGCTCTTTGGGAATGCAAAACCATGAACGCCAGAAACTGGCGCGAAACGGTGAAAAAGGGCGTCGCGCTGTCAAAGCCGGTCTATGCGGCCCAGATCGCCATTTATCAGGCATACATGGAACCCTCGGTGCCGGGGATTTCCGAGGCCCCGGCGCTGTTTACCGCGATCAACAAGGACACGGCCGAGCTCTATCACGAGCTGGTCCCGTTTGATGCCGCCCTGGCGCAACGCATGTCGGATCGCGCGGTGCGCATCCTGCAGGCCACGGATGCGGGCGATCTGCTGCCCCGCGTCGCCAAATCCCGAGATTTCTTTGAATGCCGGTTCTGCTCTTACGCGGACCGCTGCTGGAGGCAGGACCAATGAGTGACAAGCATGATGATACCACACCAGAGGACCCCAATGTCGGGCCTGTGCCAGTAGGGGAGGTTAAAGACGCCGATGCGGAAAATGTCAGCGCTGAGAATATCGTCCACTTCAACCCTTGGCGGGATTTCAACGACGCGGCCCCGCAGGTCGATGTGTTCGGCGATGAACCGGATCCCGCGCAAATCGCAACTTTCATGGACGTGGTGTTCGGCTATAGCGATGGTCTGATCCCAGTCCGCAGTTTCATCGACAAAGGTCAGGGGATTGATGGGCGGCCCCACAATATCTGGCTGGAGGCAAATTCTGAAACGCCGGACAAGATGGCAACCTTTGCCAACTGGGCCTCGCGTGAAGGTGCCGCCGTCTATGTGATCCCCGGCACGGTGGCGGAGACAGGACAGGCCAAGGCGGCGGATGTGCTGCAGATGCAGGCGCTGGTTGTCGATCTCGACACCGGTGATATTGCCGCAAAACGTGCCCACCTGGAGGCGCACCTGGGCGCACCCACCATGGTGGTGCAAAGCGGCGGTATCACGCCCGAGGGCCAGCAAAAATGTCATATCTGGTGGAAACTGACCGAACCCGCCACGGGAAGCGATGTGACCCGGGCTTGCCGCTTGCGCGGTGATATCGCGGCCAAGGTCGGGGGCGACATGCATTTCCGCTCGGCGCACCAGCCGATCCGGGTTGCTGGCAGCGTGCATTACAAGAACAATCTCAAAACGCTGGTGCAGATCCTCGAGATCAATCCCGACAAGGAATGGGATCTCGATGAATTTTCTGAAACCGTTCAGGACATGCCGCCCGCACCGGGGATCTCGCTCGAGCCAAGCTTTGCACGCGAGGACAAACCCAAAACCGGAGATGTGCTGACCACATCGGTGAGGGAAGGCGCGCAGGACGACTGGTCACGTTTTGAGGGCGCTTCGGCCGCGATCGGGCACTTCGTGCGCATGGTGCATGAGGGTCGCATGTCAAAGGACGCGGGCTGGGAAGGCATCTGCGGATACAACGCCGCCATGCTTCGCCCAAGCTGGCCGGTGGAGCGGCTTCAGCGCGAGGCGGAACGCATCTGGAACCTGCATGTTGAAAAGAACGGCCCGCCGCTTTTACGGCTTGATACCGGGGCACCAGTGCCAACCACCGTGCCCGCCTTCAGACTGGGGGAATTGCTGGACGACACCAGCCCAATGCCCGAGGATATCATCGCACCCCGCGTACTGACGCTAGGCGGTCTTCTGGTGCTGGGCGGCGCCCCAAAGGTCGGCAAAAGTGACTTCCTGATCAGCTGGCTCGTGCACATGGCCGCTGGTGTCCCGTTTTTGGGCTTCACCCCACCACGCCCCCTGCGGGTGTTCTATCTGCAAGCTGAGATCCAGTATCACTACCTGCGCGAGCGCCTCAAAAACATCGCCCTGCCACCTGAGGTGATTGCCGCTGCACGGGATACGTTCGTAGCCACGCCCAAGCTGAAACTGCTGCTGGATGAACAAGGCAGCGCCATGGCCGCCGCAGCGGTCAAGGAGGCATTCCCCGATGCGCCAATCGACATTCTCTGCGTCGACCCGATCCGCAATGTCTTTGACGGTGGCTCCGATGGCGGTGGTGAAAACGACAATGGCGCGATGATGTTTTTCCTGAAGGACCGCGTTGAGGTG
>DFBF01000101.1 GCA_002367285.1 Rhodobacteraceae bacterium UBA3087
CCGGGCCTTCAGGCGGGCCGACAGGGCATCAAACGCCCCATCGGGCAAGACCAGTTGCGCCATCTTGGCGTCATCGACGCGGTTCGATCCGGGGGTGTGAAACATCTTGCGCACAATGGCCGAGGCAATGCCGATGTCGCCCCCGAAGGTGGCCAGAGCTTCGATATGGGGCAGATTTGATGTCGCAACCGTGACGACGAATTTGATGCGAACCTGTGAATAGGCCTCTGAGAACCGTTTGATATTCCGCAGTATTTTCCCGATCTTCGCGCCGCCACGCAGATCGGAGAATACGCTTTCATCAAGCGTGTCGATCACCTGTTTGGATCGCGAATTGTGGCAATAGACGCGGTGCAGGTTACAATCATCATTGCTGTCAAAGCGCAGCCAGTCAAAGCTGAGCCGCGGTTTGGCCAGCATCAGGTCCAGGCAATTGGCGTTGAAATGGGCGGATTGCACCAGCGCAGGGCTCATGTCGGGTCACCTTTGAAATGCTTTGGGGCAGTATGGGGCAGTTTGGAGGTGGCGCAAGCTCTGGATATTTCGAGAGTTGTCGAAATAAAACTTGCGAGATCTTAATGTTTCGATATTACTAGAAGTATGAAACACGCTCCCCCCTCTGCCGACGGCTTGTCCGTCGAAGTCGCCGCCTCGAGCTTTGCCGCTTTGGGCAGTGAACAGCGCCTTGATGTGCTTAGAGCCCTGGTGCGGGCGGGCCCCGAGGGCCTGTCAATTGGTGATCTGGGCAAACGCTGTGGCGTCACCGGATCGACCCTGACCCATCACATGAAGATCCTGGCCGGGGCCGGGTTGGTAACCCAGGAAAAACAGGGCCGCAGCATCATCTGCGTGGCGGCCGAATATGGTGTGATGCGGGCGTTGTCCGATTACTTGTTGCAAGAATGCTGCGCCGATTGCGGCGCGACGGAAGGACATGATCATGACTGACACAACGCAACAGACGCCGAAAAGCTGGAAGGTCGACAAGGCCTGGGTGGCGATTCTGCTGATCCCGGTAATCGTCGCGATCTTTGATGTGGCCGAGGTCATCCCGATGCTGACGTTCGCCGCTGGCGCCATCGGCCACACGGGTATTTTCATCGTCTTCGCGGTGTTGGCCGTGGCCTATATGAAGGCGACAGGCGCTGAGAACCTGTTGGCCAAGGCATTCGAGGGGCGCGAGACGTATATGATCGTCATGGCGGCCTTCATGGGCGGCATGTCGCCGTTTTGTTCGTGCGAAGTGATCCCCTTCATCGCCGCCATGCTGGCCGTTGGCGCGCCCCTGTCGGCGGTCATGGCGTTTTGGCTGGCGTCCCCCTTGATGGATCCGGCGATGTTCCTGATCACGGCGGGCACGTTGGGTTATCCGTTTGCCATCGCCAAAGCCATCGCGGCGGTGTCGTTGGGCCTGTTTGGCGGCTTTATGGTCAAGACTTTCGCAAAATCGGCCGTGTTTGCCGATCCGCTGAAGAATGCGCCGGTGCAGAGCTGTTGTGGCGCGACCTGTGGCGATGGCAAGCCGTTGCAGGGGCAGACCGTCTGGAAATTCTGGCCCCATCCGGATCGTCGCGTGATGTTTCGCGACACGGTGGTCGAAAACGCGCTGTTCCTGGGGAAATGGCTGTTGCTGGCCTATATGATCGAGGCGTTGATGCTGCGCTATATCCCTGCGGACCTGGTCGCGCAGGTGCTGGGGGGCGAGGGCATTGGCCCGATCCTGCTGGGCGCGCTTGTAGGCATGCCGGCCTATCTGAACGGCTTTGCTGCGGTTCCAATGGTCAGCGCGCTGTTGGATCAGGGCATGTCGAATGGCGCGGCCATGTCATTTGTGCTGGCAGGTGGCGTCAGCTGCATCCCCGCCGCCATTGCCGTCTGGGCCCTGGTCAAGCCGCGCGTCTTTGCCGCCTATCTGGGTTTGGCCCTTGTTGGCGCTATCATAGCCGGGTTTGCCTGGAATTTGATCGCCTGATGCTTCGGTTTGCCTTGTCCCGACAGCCCCGTTCCTTTATTTCGGCCTAAACGCTGACACAGGGACGGGGCTAAAACATGTACAGGGTGTGGAATTTCATCGCGTCATATTCGGTTCTTCTGATCATAGGGGCCGTTCTGGCGCTGATCTGGGCCAATATCGACGCAACGTCCTATCATCATTTCGTGGAATACCCGCTGTGGTTCAATTCCATGATCGGGGTGGATATCGGTCACTGGACCCATGCGTATGGCGAGGCCGCGCATCACTACGAGGTCGGCGACGTCGAAAAAGTTCTGACCATGCACTATTTGGTCAATGACGCACTGATGGCGCTGTTCTTTGCCATCGCGGGCAAGGAAGTTTGGGAAGCCGTCATTCTGAAGAACGGAAGCCTGCGCGGCAAAAAGGCGGCAACGCCCTTGTTTGCAACGCTGGGCGGCATGTTGGGGCCGATCGGGGTCTACCTTGGTCTGGCGATGTTCCTGGGCTCGGATGTGTTTGATGCCGTGTCCAAAGGCTGGGCCATTCCCACCGCAACCGACATCGCGTTCAGCTATCTGGTTGGGCGCATCGTGTTTGGCGCAGGCCACCCGGCGGTACGTTTCCTGCTGCTGTTGGCGATTGCCGACGATGCGGCAGGCCTGATCATCCTGGCAATCTTCTATCCGTCCGGTGATCTGGCGGTTGAATGGCTGGGGCTGTCGGTGGTGGCGTCGGCGGCGGCGTTCGTCTTCTTCAACTGGTTGCCGCGTTACCTGGATCGAGGCGACCAGGCGCGACCGAGATCGACCTGGGTGCGGCAGAAACTGTCGTACTGGCCCTATGCAATTGCGGGTGTGCTCAGCTGGTATGGCTTTGCCCAATCAGGCATTCACCCGGCGCTGGGCCTGTTGCCGATCATTCCTGCCATTCCCCATGCGGACCGTGCCTTTGGCTTCTTTGCCGAGGCGGAAAAATACCTGCATGATCTGTTGAACGAAATGGAGCACAAGCTGGCCCTTCCGGTCGAAGTGGTGCTGTTTTTCTTTGGCCTGCTGAACGCAGGGGTCGAATTCAACTCGATCTCTGAACCCACCTGGCTGGTGCTGGCGGGGCTGGTCATCGGCAAACCAATCGGCATTCTGTTGTTCGGCTGGGTTGCGGCCTATCCAATGCGGTTGGGCCTGCCAGCAGGCATGCGCACGGTTGATTTGATTGTGGTCGGATGTGTCGCGGCCATCGGCTTTACGGTGTCGCTGTTCGTCGCCTCGGTCGCATTTGAGGCGGGACCGGTGCAGGACGCCGCCAAGATGGGTGCGCTGTTCAGCTTTGGGGCTGTGTTCCTCTCGCTGATCGCGGGCAAATTGTTCCGGGTTGAGAAACAGAACACGTAAAAATCGTGAATCCGGGGGCGATTGTCCCCGGATTTACCACAAAAAGCGCCATAATCCGGCCTCAATCCCGATCGAACCCTCGTCAAACCATTGTGTTTAGGGGGATTCATCCGACATAATGATGCCCAAGTAAGCCTTTATAGCTCATCGTTAACAAAGCTCGTGTAAGAGCGATAAGGCGTAAGCAGCAGTGTTGGGGCGCGTGAATGCTCGAATTCATCAATGTCAGCAAGTCCTTCTGGACCGGCAAACAGCGCAAGGTCATCTTGGACCGGGCGTCGTTTCGCGTGGAGCTGGGCAACTCGATGGGCATTCTGGCGCCGAATGGCACGGGCAAAACCACCATCGTCAACATGATGGCCGGGCTTGAAAAGCCGGACGAAGGCGAAGTGCGGCGCACCTGTCGCGTGTCCTTTCCACTGGGCTTCATGGGCGGGGTGATCCCGAAACTGTCGGCCAAGGAAAACGCGCGCTATGTGGCGCAGCTATATGGTCTGGACCCGGATTACCTCGAAGCCTTCACGCGTTGGCTCTGTGGTCTGGAAGAATACTATGACTTTCCGGTTGGCACCTATTCCCAGGGCATGCGCGCGCGCTTCACCTTCTCGCTGCTTTTGGCGTTGGAGTTCGATATCTATCTGATCGACGAAGGCATGCCGCAAACCACTGACGCCGAGTTTAACCGCAAGGCCGGTGATGTGCTGCGTCAGCGGCTGCAAAACGCGACCGTAATCGTCGTCTCGCATCAGGCGCAGACGCTAGAGAAGTTCTGTCGCTCGGCCGCTGTGCTGAAAGACGGGCAACTCTATCAATTTGACACCTTGGAAGAAGCGAAACAGCTCTATGACTACCAAACCCAAGGCTAAGAAATTCCGTATCCGCCGTTCGGCCCCCAACACCGGGGCAGGGGACCAGGCGGGCCAGGCGACAGGTCAGGCGGCGGGTCAGCCAGCGGCCCAGCCGCGCAATGTGCCGACCCCCTCACGCCCGACCGCCGCAGGGGCTGCGGGGGCTGGTGCTCAGCCGCGCCAACCCCGTCAATTGAACCCGATGGAAGAGGCCGCGCTTGCACCGCAAGAAGACGGCTTTACCGGCACCTTTGCGACGGCGGCGAAATCCGATCAGGTCGACAGCGCGGGGGCCGTGGGTGCCGAAGAAGAAATCGCCCAGATCCGACAGGAAGGCCTGACCGGTCGTCAACTGCGCATGGCACGACGTGTGGCGCAGAAACACGGGATGCCTGCGACCTCGGATTTCGATGCGGTGCGCCTGTTGCGCAAGGCCGGGATCGACCCGTTCCAACGCGCCACGATGTTGGAACTGGTCGCGGCTGACGGGCAACAGACCGGAGAAGCGCCGGCGCAGCTGCCGCAGACCGTGCCGCAAACGCCCCAGAACCTGCCGTCAACCAGCGTGATGGACGCCGCCGCGCGGGCCAAATCGGTGATGGACATTCAGCTGGATATCGCCAAGCGACGCCGTCGCAAGCTGATGTTGCTGTTCACCCGGCTGGCCTTCTTCGTGTTCCTGCCTACTCTTCTGGCAGGATACTACTACTATGTTGTGGCGACGCCGATGTATGCCACCAAGTCCGAATTCGTCATTCAGCAGGCCGATGCCTCGGGCGGCGGTGGCTTGGGGGGGTTGTTTTCCGGCACCGGCCTTGCGGTCAGCCAGGACAGCATCACCGTGCAAAGTTACCTGACCTCGCGTGATGCAATGCTGCGGCTGGATGCGGATGTCGGCTTCAAAAGCCATTTCAGTGACCCGTCGATCGACCCCATTCAACGTCTGGATGCGGATGCATCGAATGAAAGCGCCTATAAGCTCTACAAACGCAACGTGAAAATCGGGTTCGACCCCTCCGAAGGCATCGTCAAAATGGAGGTGGTCGCCGCCACGCCTGAGCAAAGCTCGCTCTATAGCGAAGCGTTGATTGGCTATGCCGAAGCGCGGGTGGACAACCTGACCCAACGCAAGCGCGAAGATCAGATGCAAGGGGCGCGCGAAAGCTATGAGGAGGCCGAGGCGAATATGCTGGCGGCCCAGGCAGAGGTGCTGCGGCTGCAAGAAGAAATGGGCGTGATTGACGGGTCGGGTGAGACCAGCCTGGTCATGGGCCAGATATCGAACTACGAAACCCTTCTGTTGGACAAGCAATTGCAACTGGACCAACTGCTGTCGAACCCCCGCCCAAATCAGGCGCGTGTCGATGGTGTGCGCGGCGATATCTCGCGCTATGAAGCCGCGATCGCGGGCTTGCGGGCCAAGTTGACGGATGGGTCCGATGGTTTGACCTCTATCGCCTCGATCAGTGGTCAGCTGATGATTGCCCAGACCAACATGCAGACCCGCACCCTGTTGATGCAACAGGCGTTGCAACAGCTGGAAACGGCACGAGTCGAAGCCAACAAACAGACCCGATACCTGTCGCTGGGTGTCAGCCCGGTTGCACCGGATGATCCGACCTATCCGCGGGCCTTTGAAAACACGCTGTTGGCCTTCCTGATCTTCTCGGGGATCTATCTGATGGCGTCGCTGACGGCCTCAATCCTGCGCGAACAGGTTTCGGCCTGATGAAGCGGCTGACGATTGGCGGGGGACAGGTCGGCAACGACCTGCCCCTGACCGTGATCGCCGGACCCTGCCAGCTGGAGGGGCTGGATCATGCGTTGAACATTGCGGATCACATGGCGCAGGTCTGTGTCGACAATGGTCTTGGCTATGTCTTCAAGGCGTCGTTTGACAAGGCCAACCGCACCTCGATCACTGGTCAACGCGGCCCCGGGTTGGACGACGGTCTTGAGATCCTAGCAGCGGTGAAATCCCGTCTGGGTGTGCCGATCCTGACCGATGTGCATTTGCCCGACCAATGTAGCGCCGTGGCGCAGGTTGCCGACGTGTTGCAGATCCCCGCCTTTCTGTGCCGCCAGACCGATCTGTTGCGCGCTGCGGGTCAAACCGGCGCGGTTGTGAACATCAAGAAGGGTCAGTTCCTGGCGCCTTGGGACATGGATCACGTGGCAGCCAAGGTGGCGTCCACGGGCAATGACCAGATCATGCTAACCGAGCGGGGCAGTAGTTTTGGCTATAATACCCTGGTCGCGGACATGCGATCACTGCCACGAATGGCGCAGACCGGATACCCCGTGATCATGGATGCGACCCACGCGGTGCAGATGCCGGGGGGGCAGGGCGGGGCCTCTGGCGGGCAACGTGAATTTGCGCCGGTTTTGGCGCGCGCGGCCGTGGCGCTGGGCATCGCAGGTGTGTTCATCGAGACCCATCCCGACCCGGATCAGGCGCCTTCGGACGGGCCCAATATGATCGCGCTGGCCGACATGGGGGGCGTGATCGCGGACCTCGCGGCCTTTGATGCCCTGGCCAAGGCGCGACCTTTTATCCTGTAACGGTCTGGCAAACCCACCTTTTCCCCGGACGATCCCGGCGTTATGATCGCGCCAGCTTTTACGGGGATTTCCATGCCGCTTTTTCGCCCTTTTGTTGTGTCTGAGCCTTCCGTTCGCGGGGCCGATCCAGGCCCAAGACGGGACCATCACCACTGAAACCGGGGCCGATCAAGGCCAGCGGGATGCCGCGATGGCAACCCGGATCCGCGAGATCATGGAAGAGCTGTCCGGCTACGAAGATGTCACCGTGTTTGTTTCCGAAGGGGTCGTGACGCTGCGGGGCACCACGCTTGAAACCTCGGGCCACGAGGAGCTGGGCAAGCTGGTTGGCCGGGTTGACGGGGTTGTGGCCATTCAGAACGAAGTTTCGGTGTCCACCGACATCACCAAGCGCCTGACCCCTGCGATGGACCGGTTCTGGACCCGCATCAAACAGGCGCTGGCCATCCTGCCGCTGCTGATGGTTGGGGCGTTGGCCTTTGGCGCCGTGGTCTTTGTCGGGGTACTGGTCGCGCGCATGAAAGAGCCGTGGAATACCCTGGCTCCGAACGCTTTCGTTGCGGACATCTACCGTGTCGTGATCCGTCTGGGATTTGTCATGGCAGGGGTCGTGGTGGCCCTGGATGTTCTGGGCGCGACGGCGTTGCTATCGACCATCATGGGGGCGGCGGGCATCATCGGCCTGGCGCTGGGGTTTGCCGTGCGTGACACGGTCGAAAACTTTATCGCCAGCCTGCTGTTGTCAATCCGCCAGCCCTTCCGCCCCAATGACACGATCGAAATCGCGGGCGACGTGGGCAAGGTGATCCGCCTGACCAGCCGGGCGACCATCCTGCTGAGCTTTGATGGCAATCACATCCGCATTCCCAACGCGACCGTCTTTAAAAGCCGCATCATCAATTACACACGCAACCGCGAGCGTCGGTTCCAGTTCACCATGCATCTGGCGGCGGACAAGGACGTTGCGGCAGCACAAGATCGCGGGCTGTCCCGCCTGTCCAGCCTGCCGTTCGTGTTGGACAAACCTCAGCCGTCAGTCTGGATCGACACCGTGGATGGCGGCGGCGTGACGCTGTGCTTTTCGGCCTGGATCGACCAGCACCACAGCAATTTTGACCGCGCCCGTGGCGAGGCAATGCGATTGGTCAAGGACGCCTTGGACAAGCCAGCCCGCAAGGGAGGCAAAGCCCCTGAAACACGCGATGTTTCCGCCGCCCCCGAGGCGAGCGACGACGAAGTTCTGAACCGCCTGGTCGAAGAAGACCGCAGCGCCAACACCGAAAGCGACCTGCTGAGCCGCGGCGGCAGCGAGGAGTGAAAGCCGCCAGAAGCGACCCGGCAAAAGCCCACAACTTTTTCCCGTTTTGGGGCTTGCAGAGCCGGGCGGCTTTGACTAGATAGGCCTCCACAGTTGGGATGTAGCCAAGTGGTAAGGCAACTGTTTTTGGTACAGTGTACCGTAGGTTCGAATCCTACCATCCCAGCCAACTTTCTTAGAGATACTCAAGAAAACAAAGGCTTAACCCAGCCCGAAACGACCTGTGTGTCGCAGCATTCTAAACCTGTGACACTGTAGCTCGCCACGCTTTTCTGCA
>DFBF01000115.1:0-10838 GCA_002367285.1 Rhodobacteraceae bacterium UBA3087
GTCGGCAATCTCGGCGGCCTTTTCGGGAACGGCATAATCCTGTTCCATCAGCCACTTGACCCAATCGTCATAGCCTTTGGTCTGGAATTTACCCCAGGTCGTGCGCCATTGCCACGGCGTGTTGCGCGTGCCTTGGCCAAACCCCGAGGAGCTTTCCCAACCATTGTTGACCCACTTTTCGATCCATTCCTTGTCCTGCCAACCGTTTTCAACGATGACGCGGGCAATCGCCAGAACGACCGGAAGGTCGGTGCCGGGTTGGATGTCCAGAACCATGCCGCCGTTCGCTTCGGCAAAGGCTGTGCCCGAGCTGCGACGCGGCAGCAGGAAGATCGCCTTTTGGCCGTTTTGAATGGCGGGCATGATCCAGTCGGTGAACAGGATCGTCTTGGTTTCATAGGGGTCGGTGCCGCACATCAGCAATGTGTCGGCGGACGCCCAATCCTCGTAGGCCGGACCGAAGTTATCAAACCCTGCATCCCGGAAACCGGGGGTCGAGGTCACATCAGACGGCGTGTCGTGGAAGGTGAAGTTCGCCGTGCGTACATTACCCAGCGCGTATTTCGTGATGGCATATGTGTTTTCCATATAGCCATACGAAAAGGTTTTGACGCCATAAGCATTCGTGCCGTGTTTCTCCAGCACGTGCTTGCCGACCTCGGCCGCGATTTCCAGCGCGAAGTCCCAGGTCACCGGCATCAGCACGCCAAACATGCGCACCATGGGGGTTTTCAGACGGTCCCGTGTCGGGGTCTGCGGGTTATAAACCTTCTGCGCAATCGCACCGCCACGGATCGAGCTGTTGCCCAGCCGGTTCACTTCCTCGGCGTCCTTGTCGGGGATGATCACCACGTGATGCGGCTCGCCTTTGTGCAGCACGATGTTGTGCTGGTTCGGCGCAACCCAGGCACCCAGCGGGCTTACGGGGAAATCTTCGCCGAACGCGTTCTGATCGGCGGCGGGACCACCATTGTGACCGCCCCGGACGGGCCAGCGATAGACCTTGTAGCCACAGGCGACGATGCAATAGTCGCAGGCGGTCGAGATCACGTCAGCATCTACCGGCGGCAGGGGCACGCTTTCTTCGGGGACATAATATGGTGTGGACATTGGTGTTCCTCCTTAGCCCTGAAGATTGTCAAAGCGGCCATAGATCAGGCCGAACATGCCGACGGCATAGATGTCGTCGCCATCCAGTTCCAAAAGAACCTGTGGCAGCGACTGATAGGCCTGCCCGGCGATAAAGATGCCGTGGCGGGTCAGATCGAACGTGGTCAGGTGCAGCGGGCACGGGCCAAGCGCCTTATCGGCGGATTTGTATGTGCCTTGCAGCGGCCCGCCCTGGTGGGTGCAGGTATAGTTGAAGGCCACCACGTCCGTGTCGGGGCCAATGCCGCCACCCGCTTTGGTGCCCAGCTTCACCAGGATCGATTCCGCATAGTCGCCCGTATCGGGGTATTCGAAATCAAACGGCTCGTCGTCCTTCAGGTCGCTGAGCTTGGCGATGAACTTGCGTTCATAGGTCGATACGACCGCAGGCGTTTCCGCCTCGCTCATGCCGGGGATGCCGACCATCACGACGGTGGTGGTCAGACCCGAGGTCAGCAGGAACTGACGCCGGTTCATCAGGCACTTGCGGGTGCCGGCCTTTTGGGCCTCGCCATTCTCGCCATTGACGGCGGCGGCGATTTTTGGATCAAGATCATTCATTGCTTGTCCCTTTCTCAGTTCGCGGCCATTGCGGCAGGCAGCGGTTGCATTTCAGGCAGATCGGGTTCTTCGACCAACAGTTCTTCGCCCGACAGGCTTTCCAGGAAGGCCACCAGATCGTCGACTTCGCCATCCGACAGGCCCAAAGGCTGGATCAGCGCGGATTTGTTGTCGGCAAAATCATTGGTGCCGCCGCCTGCGTTGTAGAAGTCGACCACGTCCCGCAGGGTCTCCAACATGCCGTTGTGCATGTAGGGATAGGTGAAGGCGGTGTAGCGCAAGGAAGGTGTGCGGAATTTGCCTTTGTCGCCGGTTTCCTTGGTGCGGAAATACAGGCCCGGATCGTCCTTGGTTGACCGATACATCGCCTCGGTTGAGCCCTTGGCATAGAGTTCGAAACGGAAGGTGATCTGTGCGATCTCGTCGTCCTCCCAACCCGAATAGGCCGGCACGCCGGTGTTGTAGTATTTCTCATCCGACAGCAGCGGGCCGTTGTGGCATTCGATGCAGCCAGCTTTGCCTGCGAACAGATCCAGGCCGCGGACCTGTTGTTCACTCAGTGCTGCGTCATCTCCGTTCATGTAATTGTCAAACGGCGTGTCGGTCTGAACGATGGTGCGTTCAAACGCGGCGATGGCGTCATATGCGTGACGGATGCTGGGCCAGTCATCGCCGAACACGTCGTTAAAGCGTTCACGATACTCTGGCACAAAGGCCAGACGGCTTTCCATCATGTCATCTTCGCCGTTGCCAGCCACGCCACCACGCGCGGCGGACCGGGCCTGATGCTCCAGATTGCCGGATGACCCGGCCCAGAACAGCTTGCCATAATACGCCGAGTTCACGATTGTCTGGCTGTTGCGCCAGTGGGTCGTGCCCGGATAGCCAAAGCTGATCGGCGACTGGATTGCCCAGCCCGCATCGGGCAGGTGACAGGCGGAACAGGGCATGGCGTAGTTGCCCGACAGGATCGGGTCAAAGAACAGCATTTTGCCCAGTTCGACCTTGGCGTCGCTCTGCGGATTTGACGCCGGGATCGGCGCGTCACCAAGGGCCGACAGCCCGTCAGGGCGCGGCATCTCGGCCAGGATCGGGGTTGCCACCAAGGCCATCCCGAAGGCGATTGCGGTTGTATGTTTCATCATCCGGGCTCCTTAGTTCTGCACGTTGCGCCAGTCTTCGATCACTGCGTAATCGAAGTCGTCCTCGCGCCAGACATATTCATCGGTGTCAAAGCTCTCGCCCGACAGGGCCTTGAGATATTCGACCAGATCGGTTTTCTCATCCGTCGACAGACCCAGTGGGGCCAGGCTTGCGTCCTTCAGCGGGTCATCGCCGCCGCCCATGTCATAGAAATCCACCACCTCTTCCAGGGTCGCGATCATGCCGTTGTGCATATACGGCGCGGTCCAGGTCAGCTCGCGCAGCGTTGGCGTCAGGAAGGTGCGTTTGTTGGCCTCTTGGTGGGTGCGGATATAGGCGCCCAGGTCTTCGCGCAGGTTCATGTAGTTTTCGACACCCATGAACTTGGCATAGGTCACGAAAGCCGAGTGGCGTTCGGGATCGGCCCAGATGTCCGGGTTGTCCGCCACGCCGGTATTGTGCGGCTGGTCGTCCGTGTAACGCGGGCCCGTGTGGCAGCTGGCGCAATTGCCTTTGCCCTCAAAGATCGCCTGACCGCGCAGGGCTGCCTCGCTCAGATCGCCGGTATCGACCGGGGCACCGCGCGACACGATGGTTTTCATGAAATCCATCAGCGCATTGCGCGCACCGCCATTGGACGGCTCGGACATGCCAGCCGCTGCGAACATCTCAACATATTTGGGATCCTGCTTCATGCGCTCCTGCATGATGCGCATGTCCATGTTCATCAGATAGGTTTCCGTGATCATCTCACGGGCCACATCGTTCAGGTTCGTACCCAGACGCCCATCATGCATCCACGCGGCGCGATAGCCGACGTTGGCCAGGGTTGGGCTGTTACGGAAGTGCATCGAGCCGCTATAGGCCGCCGACAGCGCTTCGCCATCGGTAAACGCCATTTCCGGCGAATGGCAGCTGGCACAGGCCAGCCCCGTGTCACCGGACAGACGTTCGTCATAAAACATGCGCTTGCCCAGTTCGGCGCGCGCAGCGTTCACATCCATGGGTTGGATGGGCACGCTGTCCTGGGCCATTGCTGCCGTCCCGGCAAGCATCGCCCCCATTACGGTCAGAGTTCGGATCATCTTTCGCCTCCTGTCCAGTCGGGGTGCGCTGGCCTGCGCAACCGACCCTTTGTGATAGGGCAAGGCGTCGTGTTTCGGGTTGGCTGAAGCAGTGACGCTCTTGCTTGCGCCCATCGGGGATTCGCCCCAATGAACGACTTAACCAAAGTCAATTTAGGCCCGTAACACCCCAGAAGTGTGACGGTCAGCATTGCGAAAGATTGCGTTTTGTGACGGTTTGTGACGACGCACAGCCGGACGCGCCGTCACGCGTCCAGCGCTGCCCGGACATGGCGTGCCAAACGGGTGGGGTCGACCGGTTTGGCCAGGATATCCGGCGTTGCCCCATTCACCGAAATCGCCGACGGGGTATAGCCCGTACAGATGATCACCGGCAAATCGGGCCTCAGCGCGCGGGCGCGGTTGGCCAGCTCTGCCCCGGACATGTCCGGCATCACCATGTCGGTCACCAACAGATCGAACCGCCCCGGATCAGCCGACAGTTTTTCGGCGGCAATGACCGGGCTGGTATAGGCCTCGACCTGATAGCCCAAGCGCATGAGAACCCGGCGCCAGGTGGCGCTGATTTCGGTTTCATCATCGACCAGGAGGATGCGTTCATGACCGCGCGGTGCGGTGCCATCCCGTGCGTTCTCGCTGGCCTCGGGCAGGGATGTCGCGGGCAGATAGATCACAAAGCGCGCCCCTTCGCCGGGCGCACTGTCGACTGCGATCAGGCCCCCCATTTCCTCGATCAGGCCCGCGACCACGACCAACCCCAGGCCCGAGCCCTTGCCAAGCGGCTTGGTGGTGAAGAACGGGTCAAACAGGCGGGTGCGGGTTTCTGCGGACATGCCGGGGCCATCATCCGCGATTACCATGCGCACCCAGCCGTCAGGCCGGTCCGGCAGCTCTGCGGGAGGGGTCGCGGCGGTCTGAACGCTGACAGAGATCGTGCCCTCTTCGGCGCCAATGGCTTCGGCCGCATTGCGTGACAGGTTCATCACGATCTGGTGCAGGTTCGTGTGGTCGGCCATCACTATGGTCTGCGCGCAGGCCTGAGCGTAATCCAGCTTTACGGTCGGAGGCAAGGACGCGCGCAGCAGGCGTGAAACCTCCTGCACCACTCCGCACAGATCCACCGGTTGCGGCGTGCCGGGTTCACGGCGCGCAAACGTCAAAAGCCCGTGGACCAGGCTTTGCGCCCGTTTGGCGGCGATTTCGATCTGGTCAATCTCACCGGCCAGATCGCTGCCCTCGGGGGCGTCCAGCGATGCCAGATGCGCCGCGCCAATGATGGTGGTCAGCACATTGTTGAAATCATGCGCGATGCCGCCGGCCAAAAGCCCCACGGCCTCCAGTTTTTGCGCCCGCGCGACTTGTTCGCGCGCCTGGCGCCGTTCGGTAATGTCTTCGCCAATGCCCACGAAATTCTGCACCGAGCCATCCGGCCCCACCAAAGGCAGAATGCGCGTGTCGGTCCAATAGGTCGTGCCATCCCGCTTGCGGTTGCGAAAGACACCGCGCCATTCTTTGCCCTCGTCCAGACGCTCGCGAATGTCGCTGTACGTGTCCGCCGACGTATCGCCCGATTGCAGAAACTTCGGGGTCTTGCCGCTGATGTCGTCTTCGCTCCACCCGGTCAATTCACGAAAGCGGCGGTTGGCATAGATGATCTGTGCCTTGGTGTCCGTCATCACAATGGTCGCCGGGCTTTGCTCCACCACATTGACCAGGCGCGTGACCCCGGCTTCGGCCTTGCGTCGCGCCGCCAGTTCGCCCGCCAGCCGCACAAGTGTTGCGCGCATGTCGCGCAGCATGAGGATCAACAATGTGCCGATCGCCAGCGACGCCAGAACCAGTGCCGCGATTGATGCGAATCCGACGCCGATCAGCGTCTGGCCCTGTGCAACCGCCGCCGAAATCCGACGGGTAGAGACCTTGCGCGACCAGGTCCAGATCTGTTCTAGGTCCCGCAGGGCCTGTTCGGCGCCGGTGTCGTCGATGCGCACCAAAGTGTCGACCTCGTCGATGCTCCACCCTTCGGCCACAGCTTCGCGCGCAACGATCAGATTGTCGGCATACAGCCCGATGGTTTCGCGCAATTCGATCAGTGCATCACGTTCCGCAGCATTTTCGGTCTGGGCCAGGAAATCGCGCACAACGGCGTTGAACTGACGTACCTGTTGGTCGGCGCGTTCGTAATAGATGGGGTCGCGTCGCAGCACATAATTCTTGAAATTGTGAATAATCCCGCCATAGCCCAGATGCCCGCGAATGGAACTGATCCAGACGCCTTTTTGCCCGACCTCGCCATTATAGTCGCTCCAACTGTCCTGAACCTCGGCGAACTGTTGGCGGGTTTCCGAGCCCAGGAAAAACCCCAGAGAGACGGTGACCACAAGCAGCGTTGCCGCCGCAAACCCAATGGAAAAGAAGCGGGTTGAATCGATGCTCTGATCAGGCAAAACGAACCTCCTGTGGGCCTTGAAATGGCCCCCTTGCGCATTTGTGCGCCACGCGTCAGGTTTGGCGGCGGGCGTATCTTATGGGACCTAGACATGGACCAGAGCATCTTGATTGTCGATGACGACATGCAACTGACGTCATTTCTGACCCGGTTCCTGATCAAGCATGGCTATCGGGCACAGACGGCCTCGTCCGGGGCGCAAGCCCGGGCGCTGTTTGATGCGGACACCTGTGATCTTGTCGTGCTGGATTTAAATTTGCCGGATGCCGATGGCCTTGATATTGCGAAAGAAATTCGCGCAAGGGCGGTGACGCCGATTATCATGCTGACCGCCCGGGACGAGGTGTTTGACCGGATCGTGGGGCTGGAAATCGGCGCCGATGACTATCTGACAAAACCCTATGAACCGCGCGAACTTCTGGCCCGGATCAAGGCTGTTTTGCGCCGCCCTCATCCCAAGAATACGACCGAAGGGGGGGCAGAGATTTCCGCGATTCAGTTCGATGGTTTTGAGCTGGACCTTGCGAAACACAGCCTGACCCGGCAGGCGGATGACCAGCCAATCCAATTGACCAGCGCCGAGTTTTCGCTGCTGCGCGCGCTTGCGCTGTGCGCCGGTCGCGTCCTGACGCGGGGGCACATTATGGATGAGCTGTATGGCAACAATGTCTCGATCACGGATCGGTCGATTGATGCCCATGTGTCGCGGCTGCGACGAAAAATCGACAGCCCGAGCGAGCCGGCCTCGCTTATTCAATCGGTGCGCGGCGAAGGGTATGTTCTGACTGCCAAGGCCGAGATGTTCGAATAAGTCCGGGCGCACACAGGTTTTGCACCGTTTGAGCCTCTGGCCCTGATCGCCCATCGCGCCGTTCACGCGGTTGCGAAATGCAAAGCCTCTGGGCTTGCCGCCCGTTTGGTGGTGCATTAAAGTCGAAAAATCGCAATTCTGGACATACCAATATGACAAAAGCCGCGGGATTGGCCTTTTCGATTGATCGGTCGCGCAACACGCCGGTGTTTGAACAAATCTGCGCCGGTGTGCGGGCGCAGATCATGTCTGCCGTGCTGGCCGAGGGCGCGCGTCTGCCGCCCACCCGTGGGTTTGCAACCGATCTGGGTGTGTCGCGCTCGACTGTGGTGACCGCCTATGAACAACTGGTCGCCGAAGGTTATCTGCACAGCGTGCAGGGCTCGGGGTATACGGTCTGTGCCTTGGGCACGGTCGAATTGGCGGCGGACCCCGTGCCGGTTGTCGACCGCGAAAACGCTTCCCCCCCCGCGCCGCGCCCGTTTCAATCAGGCCAGCCGGACATGCGGTTGTTTCCCCATCGCCAATGGGCGCAGGCCGTGTCGCGGCTGTGCCGCGCGGACCCGCAGGCCTTGCTGATGGGGGCCGGGCCGACCGGCCATTTTGCGCTGCGCCGGGCCATTGCTGCCCATGTGGCGGAGTGGCGCGGCATCACGGCGTCGCCGCATCAGATCATCATCACCGCCGGGTCGTCCGATGCGTTGGAGATCTGTACGCGCACCCTGGCGGATCGTGGGGACCGGATCGGGTTGGAAGACCCAGGATATCCGCCGATGCGCCATTTCGCGCAGGCCCAAGGGCTGGAGGTCGAAGGTCTGCCGGTCGACGATCAGGGCGCCAGCCTGCCACGCCACACCGACACCCGTCTGGCGGTTCTGACACCGTCGCATCAGTTCCCGCTGGGTGGTGCCATGTCGCCCGCGCGACGGTTGGAGTTCATCCGGTGGGCCGAGGGCTGCGACGGCTGGATCATCGAAGATGATTATGACAGCGAATTTCGCTATGCGGGCCGCCCGATCCCGGCCATGGCCGGGTTCGACCACCTCAGCCGGACGATCTATGTCGGCAGCTTTTCCAAGATATTCTCGAACTCCCTGCGGCTTGGCTATGTGATCCTGCCCGCGCCTTTGGTGGACCCGGTGCGCGCCACGGTGGATCGTTTTGGCGCGCGGGCCAGTGTCATGGCCCAGCGGCCCTTGGCGGATTTCATCGACTCGGGTGAATTTTACCGCCACCTGCGCCGGGTGCGGCGCATCTATGGCGACCGCAGGCGCCTGTTGCTGGACCGGTTGGCGGCTGATTTCGCCCCGCTTGGACATGTCACCGACCACCAGGCGGGCATGCAGGTGGTGTTTCATCTGAAGGATTGGATCAGTGATCGAACCATCGCCAAGACGGCCGGGCAGGCGGGACTGTTGATCCAGCCCTTGTCCGGGTTTGCCAGTCAGGCGCGTGGGCTGAATGGACTGATCCTGGGGTATTGCGCCTTTACGGCTGACGAACTGGACGCCGCGCTGGATCAGCTTTTGGCGCTGTTGGTGGGCCAAAGCTGAATGCGAGCCCCGCAGGCGCGTCGCGATCCGACCCCATTTCGCCGCCTGCGTTGCTTGACGCGACTCGGTCGCGGGCCTACACGGGGGGCGCTTCGGTCTGGGCGTTCTGCGCCCGGTGCAAAAGGGAACGCGGTGCCTGGCCTCTGGTCTCACCCCGCGACTGCCCCCGCAACTGTAAGCGGCGAGCTGTGACGGACGATGCCACTGTCCCCATTTGGGTGGATGGGAAGGCCCCGAACAGCGTTGAGCCGCGAGTCAGGAAACCTGTCGAAGTGATCACCCTGGTCCGGCGCGGGGCGCGCTGGTTTCAACGGACCTTCCGTAGTGGTGGCGACCTCACCGTCTGCGGGGGCCCCATGCCTTCCTGACACAACATCACGCATAGCCCGATGATGGGCTTTGGAAGGCTAAGACATGACGAAACGCTGCTTTGCATCCGTAACCGCAACCGCATTGGTTGCCCTTTTGCCCGCTTTGGCCAGCGCGCAGAATTTCGACCTGGGCACGATCATCGTGTCTGGTGGGTTCACCCCGGTTGACGCGGCCCGCTATGGCCGATCGGTATCTGTTGTGACGGGCGAGGATCTGGAAGACCGTGGCATCACCACCGTGCAGAACGCCCTGCGTGTGGTGCCGGGCCTGTCTGTCCACAGTTCTGGCGCGTCCTATACACAGGTGCGCATCCGGGGTGCAGAATCCAATCACACGCTGATCCTGATCGACGGGGTCGAGGCCGCTGGTGGCGACGGGGAATACATCCTGACCGGTTTGGAAACCGCCAATATCGAACGCATCGAAGTGCTGCGCGGGCCGCAGTCGGTGTTTTATGGCTCGAATGCCTCGGCGGGTGTGGTCAACATCATCACCAAGTCCGGCGGCGACGGCACGCGGTATGGCGGCGCGGTTGAATACGGCAATGGCTGGTCGGCAAACGCCCATGTGTCCACCCGTGGGGATCGCGGCGGCTTGTCCTTCACCCTGTCGCGCACCGATGACGAGGGCTGGGATTATTCCAACGATGGCGGCGAAAAGGACGGCATCCGCCGCACCTCGCTGGGTCTCAAAGGGGACTGGGCCGCGACCGATCAGCTGACCTTCGGGATTGTCGCGCGCACCTCGGACGAAGATTATGATTTCGATGAATCCAGCTTCTCGGCGACGGGTGAAGACAACCTGATCAACGATGACACCACGAAAATGACGGACCGCGAAGAACGTCAGCTACAGCTTTGGGCGGAATTTGACGCCATGGGCGGGCAGATGATGCACCGTGTGTCGGCCGAGCGCACCGATTTCTATCAGATCGCCGAGGCTGGCACCTTCAACGAATATGAAATTGATATGGTGACCGAGGTGCTGAAGTATCAGCTGTCCTATGGTCTGGACGGCCAGCCCGTTGATGCGGCCAGCCATGTTCTGACCGCCATGCTGGAATGGCAGCGCGACGAAAGCGTGTCCAACGCCACTTATCTGCGCGAAAGCGTGTCAGCGGCGGCGGAATACCGCGCCAGCCTGGACAATGGGTTGGACCTGCAATTGGGCGCGCGATTTGACGACAACAAACAATTCGCCAATCACTGGACCTGGAACGCGGGCCTGTCTTACGGCTTTGACAATGGTGTGCGGGTGCATGCCTCGGCGGGTGCCGGTGTTGTGAACCCGTCGTACTTGCAGTTGTTTGGCAACCCGGTCTGGGCCTATGTCGGCAACCCTGACCTGTTGCCCGAAGAAAACCGTGGCTTTGATATCGGGGTCGAGGTGCCCTTTGCCAATGGGCGCGGTCTGGTCGATGTGACCTTGTTCCGCGAGGCGTTGAAGAACGAGATCTCGACCGTCTATGATCCCGCCACCTTCAGCACGACCTATTTCAACCAGACCGGCAACAGCGACCGTCAGGGCGTTGAACTCAGCGCCAGCCTGCAGGCCACAGACGTGCTGGATCTGCGCCTGGGCTATACATGGCTGGACGCCACCAACCCCGATGGGTCGGTCGAAGTGCGCCGCCCGAAACACGAGCTGAGCTTGGGCGCAACGCTGGAGGTGCTGGACGGGCGCGGGGCAATCAGCGCCGATCTGCGCCATGTGTC
>DFBF01000115.1:10885-14667 GCA_002367285.1 Rhodobacteraceae bacterium UBA3087
TGGATCTGTCGGGCCGCTATGACCTGACCGACAGTGTGGCTCTGACCGCGCGGGTGACAAACCTGTTGGATGATCGCAACAGCGAGGCCTGGGGCTATGCCGCCCAGGGCCGTACCTTCTATGTTGGACTGCGCTCTGACTGGTAAGCACATAGCCCGGCGGGCCACCGCCGGTCTGGTCGCCCTGCTTGTCGGGGCGGCCTGTGCTTGTGCCGACGCCCCGAAACGGGTGGTTTCGGTCAACCTCTGCACCGATCAACTGGCCATGCTGCTCGCGTCCCCTGGCCAGCTGGTTTCTGTCTCAAACATCGCGTCCGACCCGCTGGTGTCGGCAATGGTGGACGAGGCCGCTGAGTATCCCATGAATTTCGGGCGCGCCGAAGAGGTGTACCTGTTGCATCCCGATCTGGTGCTGACCGGGCAATATGCGCGTACGGAGGCGGTCGACATGCTGGAACGGCTGGGCGTGCCTGTGCTGCGTGTGCCGTTTGCGCGATCCATGGCCGATGTGGCCGCCAACATTCGCCTGATCGGCACCGCCTTGGGGCGCGAGGAGGCCGGCGAAGCCATGGCCACCGATTTCGAAGCACGACTTTTGACGTTGCAAGAGGGGGTGCGCTCAAACCCCTCCGCGGCGCTCTATTCTGCCAATGGATACACCACCGGGGCCATGTCGCTGTCAGGTCAGATCCTGCTGGCGGCCGGGTTTGAAAATGTGGCGGATGACGCAGGAATCCCATACGGCGGCGTACTGCCGATGGAGGTTCTGGTCATGGCCGCGCCTGATCTGGTGATCACCTCCAGCCCCTATCCGGGCGCGTCGCGGTCCGAAGACGTGCTGCGCCACCCGGCCGTGCAGGTGCTGCGCAGCCAGCAGAGACGCGCCACCATGTCCGATCAGGATTGGGTCTGCGGCACGCCGCGTATCCTGGCGGCGATTGAGGCCTTGGCCCAGGACCGCCAGGCACTGGAAGGGGACAACTGATGCGTCTGTTTCTGGGTCTGATCTTTGCCGTTCTGGCGCTGTTTGCGGCCAGCCTTGTGACGGGCCCAGCCCAGACCGGAGTGGCCGAAAGCCTGTCGGCACTGATGTTCGGTGGTGACGGGCCGCTGCCCTTGGTCATGCGCGAAATCCGCCTGCCGCGTGCGGTTCTGGCGGTGCTGATTGGTGGCGGGCTGGGCCTGTCGGGGGCGGCGCTCCAGGGCTATTTACGTAATCCGTTGGCTGAACCCGGTCTGATCGGCGTGTCCTCGGCCGCCGCGCTGGGTGCGGTGATTGCCATTCACACGGGGCTGGTCGCCTCGGGCTCGCTGGGTCTGCCCTTCGCGGCCCTTGGCGGCGCGCTGATCGGCGTCTTTCTGGTGCTGGCCTTGGCGGGGGCGCAGGGCGGATCGCTGACGCTGATCCTGGCTGGGATCGCAATCTCAGCCCTTGCAGGCGCGCTGACGTCGCTGGTTTTGAACCTGTCGCCCAACCCCTTTGCCGCCAGCGAAATCGTGTTCTGGATGATGGGCAGCCTTGCGGACCGCTCGATTGTGCATGTCTGGCTGTTGTTACCGTTCATCGCGGTTGGCGTCGGGCTGATCGCCACGCTGGCGCGGGGCTTGGATGCCCTGACCCTGGGCGAAGACGCCGCGCAAACCATGGGGTTCGATCTGAAACGCCTGCGCCTGACGCTGGTCATTGGTGTGGCTGCCATTGTAGGCGGCACGACGGCTGTGGCGGGCGCGATCGGCTTTGTCGGCCTTGTGGTGCCGCATATCCTGCGCCCCTTTGTTGGCGCGCAGCCGTCGCGGCTGTTGTGGGCCTCGGGCCTGGGTGGCGCGGTGATGTTGCAACTGGCCGATATCACGGTGCGGGTGGTGATGCCGGAACGTGACCTGAAGCTGGGCGTGGTCACGGCCTTGGTCGGCGCGCCACTGTTTTTGCACCTGATCTACAAGACGCGGGCGGGGCAGGCATGAGCGTTCTGTCTCTGCAAAACCTGTCGGTCACCCTGCGGGGGCGTGCGATTTTCAACGGCATTTCGCTGGAGGTTGACCCCGGTGAGTTCGTCGGGCTGATCGGCCCCAATGGCGCGGGCAAGACGACGCTGATGCGGTCTTCTCTGGGTCTGATCCCATCAACGGGTCGCAGTTCGCTGGCGCGACTGTCGGCGCGCGACCGCGCCAAAGCGGTTGCCTGGATGCCGCAAGCGCGCGAAATCGCCTGGCCGATCCCGGTGGAAAACCTGGTTGCCCTTGGCGCTCAGGCGGCGGGCCGGGGTGCGGACCAGACGGCCATTGAGGCCGCCATGGCCCGCATGGGTCTGGCCCAGTTCAAAGGGCGCGCAGCATCACGACTGTCTGGCGGGGAACAGGCGCGCGCCCTGATTGCGCGCGCTTTGGCGCAGGATACGCCCCTGTTGATGGCGGATGAACCGATTGCCGGACTGGACCCGGCGCATCAGATTTCGACCATGGAGGTGTTCGCATCTCTGGCGAATGAGGGACGCAGCGCCGTGGTTTCCCTGCATGATCTGGGTCTAGCGGCGCGCCATTGCACCCGTTTGGTGTTGCTTGCCGATGGTGGCATTATGGCTGATGGCACACCTGATCAGGTGTTGACGCCGGACAATATGGCCCGCGCCTTTGGCGTGTCGGTCTGGCATCAACAGACCGACAGCGGCCCGGTGTTCCAACCCCTGGAGGTGCTCTGAATGCTGACGCTTGACCCCCCATGGTTGGAGATGGATCTGGGCGAAGATATGCGCGTGCTGTCCTGGTCGCTGAACCGCCCCGGATATGTCACCGCGCGGCGTATTCTGTGGCGCGAGGTGCGCAATGCCGATCTGCCGGCCGACATGGATGTAGGGGCATGGCTGGACCGTGAACTGGCCACGCGAGGCGCACAGGATGCGGTGGTCCTGCTGACCTCGCGCGATATCCGTGCCTTTCACACAGCCCGCGCCACGGTGGGGGATGTGACGGTCGATGTCACCGCCACCGTTGGTCTGTCTAATGCTGAACGCGTCGGCGCGCGGGTGGATTATTCCAACCGCAATTGGGGTACGATCAACCTGGCGGCGCGGCTGTCACAAGGGCTGAGCGACGCGGGTTTGCTTGAGGCTGTGTCCATCGCCACCCAGGCCCGCACTGCCGCCGTGATGGACGCCGAATATGACCTGCCTACGGGGCGGGCGACGGGGACTGGCACCGACTGTATCGCAGTTGCATCCCCCCCTGGATCGCAGGCCTTTGCGGGTCTGCACACCGAAACTGGCGAGGCCCTGGGGCGCGCCGTTTATGATGCCATCGCAGACGGTATCGCCCAGTGGAAGGCCAAAGTCTTTCGCGGAAACAAAGACATAGAGGAGGGTGCGGTATGACCCCGACAGCCATCATCGCATTTCTGACCACCGGCGGCCCGGCGCTCTGGGCTATTGCCGCTCTTTCGGTCCTGACGCTGGCCCTGATCCTGTGGCGCCTGGTGCAGTTCTGGGCCTTGGGCGTGTGGCGTGGGCAGGGGGCCGAGGCCGCCGTTACCCTGTGGTGCGTCGGTGACACCCAAGCCGCCCAGGCGGCCATTCCCGCCCGCCCCGGCATCCGCGCCCGCCTGGCCGCAGCTGCCATGGCGGCGCTGACCAACCCGCGCTTTGATCACGAGGCCGCCGAACGTGACACCACGCGCATCGCCAAGAACGAATTGGCCGAGATGCGTCAGGGCCTGCGTCCGCTGGAGCTGATCGCCACCATCGCGCCGCTGATCGGTCTGCTGGGCACAGTTCTGGGCATGATCGAGGC
>DFBF01000317.1:0-1830 GCA_002367285.1 Rhodobacteraceae bacterium UBA3087
CGCAGGTTCTGACCAGCCAGATCAGCAACCTGACCGAAGCGCGTATGCTGTTGATGTCCGGGCTGATGCTGGCCGACAAAACGGCGGGCATGGAAGACAAGGTCAAGGTGACCGAAACCCGCGTGGCCGAATTGGAAGCCGAGTTGGAGGCGCTGAAATCCGCCCCTTCGCCCGAGCCTGAGAGGGTCGAGGTGCCGGTCATTCCCGACGTGGTCACCGATACGCTGGCCGAACTGGCCGCGCGCGCCGAAGCTATGGCGGCCTCGGTCGAAGAAAGGACGGCTGGCTGAGCCCAGCCCTTGCACAGCCCCTAATGTGTAAACAGGCGACCATAGTCGGCGTGCCTGTTTTCTATGTCCGCTTTGACCCCCGCCAATCGCAGCATATGCCAGGCAAGTGCCTGATTTGACGACAGAATGGCAACATTCGTGCGGGCTTCGGCCTGGGCGATCACCTCCAGTACGCGCAGGTTGGTGCAGGACACGACCACGGCGTCACAGGGGGCTTGGGCGGCAATGGCCTGGATCGCCGACAGGATGGTTGCGGGGGTGATCCGGGCAACCACGCGGTCGTCGCTTTCCTCAAATGAGCCAAAGCCTGCGATGGTGAACCCGGCGTCTTCCAGCCGCGCGCGCATCTGGGCGGACACCTGTGGCAGGTAAGGCGTCAAGAACCCCAGTCGTTGCGCCCCCAGCGCGCGCGCCCCGGCGATGATGGCGCTTAAAGGGTCGGTGACGGCAACGTCGGGGATGACCTGATGCACCGCATCGCGCACCCCATCCGGGCCGATCACCGTCGCGCCTGAGGTGCAGCCATACCCAACCGCGTCATAGGTCGGGGCCGAGGGCAATAGCCGTGTGGCGGCGGGCAGATCGGCCTCCATCCGGGCCAGGGTTTCGGGGCGGATTTCTGTGACCATCGGAATGCGTGTGGCGTGCAGCGCGACGCCGGGGATATTCATGATCCGGGCGAATTCATGTTCCAGCGTTTCATCGGTTTCCAACACGACGACACCCAGCCTGGCGCGGGTGCCAATGCCCTGATCGGTGTCAAACGGCAGCTTCATGAGATCACCGGAAGATCAGGCGCGGCGCGGGTGGTCAGCAATTCGGGCACGCCGTCGCGCACCACAATGTTTTCCTCATGCACCATGGTGCGCCCGTCGCCATAGCTCAAGGAGGGTTCCAGCGTCAGCACCATGCCGGGCTGCAACATGGTGTCATCCCAGGCGGCATGCGAGGGCCATTCGGTCAGCTGCATGCCCAACCCATGGCCCAGACGGCCAACATCGCCACCCGCATCGTCCAGCTCATTGATCACCGATTGCATGGCGGCGAACAGCTGTGCGCAGGTTGTGCCGGGGCGGGCCGCGTTGATCCCGGCCTCGGTCGCGCGCCACAGCACGTCATAGGCCCGGCGCGAGGCGTCATCCGCCGTGCCAATGGCCCAGTTGCGGTCAAAATCGCAGAAATACCCGTCCCAGGTGGCGCCTGTGTCCAGCATCAGGATGTCGCCACGGGTCAGGGGCCGGGTCGAAGGGGGCGAGATCACGTCATAGTATCCGCCCTGATCGGCGCCGCCGACCAGATAGGGCACGTCATCGGCTCCCTGTGCCAGTGCGGCGCGGCGAAAGGCGCGAAACGTGTCCTCCAGCGGCTGACCCGCCTGGGCGAAATCGGGCACCTGCGCGAAGGTTTGCGAGCCTATCGCGCAGATATGGCGCAGCTTGGCGATTTCTGCGGGCGATTTCACCATGCGCAGGGCGCGGATCATCGAAGTTGCGTCGTGAACGGTCGTGTCGGGCAGGGCGCGTGTCAGCCGTTCGTAATC
>DFBF01000317.1:1916-2261 GCA_002367285.1 Rhodobacteraceae bacterium UBA3087
GCGGCCCAGGTGCGGATGTCCTCAACCCAGGTCTGGCGCATCAGGGCGGCGCCGATGTCTGGGATGATGGCGATGGCTTTGCCTTGTGCGGGCAGGATCACGAACCAGGGTCGTGTCGGGCTTTGCCAGAACTGCGTGTGAAAGCCGGTGAAATATCGCACCTCGGCCTCGCTCATCAGCAGGATCGCGTCCAGGCCCTGGGCGGCCATACGCATCTGTATGGCGGCAGTGCGGGCGGCGAATTCTTCGCGGCCAAACCCGCGCGGCGGGGTGTCAGACATGATCCGCCCCCGCCATGATCGCCGCATAGATGTCGGGGTCGGTGACCCCTTCGGACCCGATCAG
>DFBF01000317.1:2315-5139 GCA_002367285.1 Rhodobacteraceae bacterium UBA3087
GCGGCAATCACTGCGGCCAACCCCGCGACGGCGCTTTCGCCGGCCTCAACCACTGGATCGTCGCCCAACGGGCGCGCCAACAGGCGCATGGCAGGGGCGACGATACTGTCGGGTATGGTCAGGAAATCGCTGGCTTGTTCCGACAGAACCGCCCAGGCCATGGGGGATGGTTCGCCACAGGACAGGCCCGCCATCAGGGTTTCATCCGTGATGTCCACGGTCGTTGCGCGGCCTGCGCGCGCGCTTTCATACAGGCAGGCGGCAAGGTCGGGTTCGACCACGACAACACGGGGCGCATCCGGCCCCCAGTATTGGCGCAACAGGGCGGCGACCGATCCCGCCAATCCGCCGACGCCGCCTTGCAAGAACACGTGCGTGGGGGGCTGCTCCATGGCGGCACAGGCCTCGCGGGTCATGACGCCATAGCCCGCCATCACGTCACGCGGCGGGTCTGAATACCCGTCCCAGGATGTGTCAGACACGACGTACCAGTCGTTCGCCGCCGCCTCGTTACGTGCAAAGGCGACCGAGGCGTCATAATCGCCGTTGATGCGCACCACATCGGCGCCCAAGTCGCGCATGGCCTGGGCGCGGCCTTCGCTGACCTCGGCGTGGATATAGATGCGGCAGGGCGCGCCGATGCGTTGGCATCCCCAGGCCAGCGACCGCCCGTGATTGCCGTCCGTGGCTGACACAAGCGTGATGGCGGCGCAGGCGTTGGCGTGTTTGCCCTTGCGGATGTCGGCCAACGACACCGGCGCGCCCAACTGATCGCTGATCACCCGCTGCACCACGCGCAGCGCGGCATAGGATCCACCAAGCGCCTTGAAGCTGCCCAGCCCGAACCGGGGGCCTTCGTCCTTGTACAGGATCGCGTCAATGCCGATGCTGTCAGCAAGGGCGGGCAGGGTGACCAGCGGGGTCGGCGCATAGCCGTCCCAGGCGGTGATTTCATCCCAGGCGGTGGCGAAATCCTGCGGCGACAAAACGCGCTGTGCGGCGTCGCCCTGACGCGGGTTGCCTGCGGTGTGACCCAGCTTGGCCTTTGAAAATACGTGCATTTATCCCTCCCGGACCGGCAAGCGGTCGCGTACAAGTTCGGCCCAAAAGCGTGCCCCGATGGGCAGTAGGGCATCATTGAAGTCATAGTCCGCCGCATGCAGCGGCTGGCCGTTTGGCCCGTCTGTGCCATTGCCCAGCAACAGGAAGCAGCCCGGCACGGCGGCGGCGAAATGGGCGAAATCTTCGGAAAAGCTCATCGGATCGCGATCTGCGATGACTTCGCATCCGGCGCTGTGGCCCGCGCGGGCAACGGCCTGAACCGGGCCGGGCGCGTTGATGGTTTCGACGAATTCGGTGTTGAACTGGATCTCGACCTGCACGCCATGGGCCGCCGCGATGCCTACTGCGATCTGGCGCAGAAGGCGGTCGACTTTGGTCCGGTCTTCGGGCGCGCGGCACCGTACGTCGCCCTTGAGCGTGGCGCGACCCGGCAGCACATTGCGTTGGCCATCGGTCAGGAATTCGGTGACGGAAACCACTGCGCCTGACCCCGGCGCCAGTTTGCGTGCAACGATGGTTTGCAGGGCACTGACCAGTTCGGCCCCGACCGTGATTGCGTCAACCCCGACCTGCGGCATAGAGGCGTGGCCACCCTGGCCCAGGATATTGATTTCAAACAGGCTTTCGGAATTGCAGATCAGACCGGGGCGGGTCGAAATCTGCCCGACCGGGGCGCCGGGCAGGTTGTGGATGGCATAGACCTCGTCGATCGGGAAGCGCTGTAGAACGCCTTCGTTGATCATCGCCTGAGCACCCAGCCCGTGTTCTTCGTTCGGCTGAAACAGGAACACGACGGTGCCGTCGAAGTCGCGGTCGCGCGTCAGAATTTCGGCCGCGCCCAGCAGCATGGTCATGTGCCCATCATGGCCACAGGCATGCATGACACCGGGGTTTTGCGACGGGTAATCATGGCCGCTGACCTCATGGATCGGCAATGCGTCCATGTCGGCGCGCAGCCCGATGGCGCGGTTGCCGGTCCCCGCGCGCAAGGTGGCGACCACGCCGACGCCCTCGTGCACCTCAAGTCCAAGCGCGCGCAGATGGTTGGCCACGCGGGTCTTGGTGCGCCTTTCGTCAAAGCCCAATTCCGGGTCCTGGTGAAAGGTCCGGCGCAGGGTGGTCAGGGTTTGGTCAAAGTCATCCATATCGCGAATCTTATGCGATTGCGGCGCGGTCGGTCGGAGAAAAATGCGACATCCGGGTGGAAAACCATTGTCAGGCGGGTCTTTCGCGAGGACAAACGGAACATGGATGACAAAGATCTACACATATTGCGCCTTGTGCAGAATGACGCGCGCCTGACGGCGGATGCGCTGGGGGCCGAGGTCGGCCTGTCGCCGGCGGCTGTGCAAAAACGGCTGAAAAAGCTGCGCGACGGCGGGGTGATTGAACGCGAAATTGCGGTGTTGTCGCCCGCCGCCGTAGGGCGCGAGATGACGATTATTGTCGAGGTCATTCTGGAACGCGAAAACCTGGCACAACTGGATGCGTTCAAACGCAAGATGCGCGCCGCTGAAGGGGTGCAGCAGTGTTATTACACCACCGGCGAAGCGGATTTCATTCTGGTTCTGGTGGTGCGTGATCTGAAGGAATACGAACGCTTTACCCAGGAACATTTCTTTGAGGAAAGCAATATCAGCCGGTTCAAGACCTCGATTGTGATGGACCGGGTGAAGTCGTCGCTGGACGTATTGTAGGCGGCTTAGCCCTGGCGCATCCGACGATAGATCATCGAGACATGCGCCTGTTGGATCAGGGCCGC
>DFBF01000317.1:5219-8391 GCA_002367285.1 Rhodobacteraceae bacterium UBA3087
TCATTTCTGATATCGGTGACGAAGGTGCCGACCCCGTGTACCGATTGCACCAGGCCTTCGTCCTTAAGCCGTGCCAGAACGCGGCGCAGGGGCGTGCGGCTGACATTGAATTCCTGGGCCCGCGCGGTTTCCGACAGGCGCGCGCCGGGGGTATATTCCAACAGGCAAATCCGGTCTCGGATCGCATGGTGGATACGTTCAAACCGGCTGCCGGGGGGGGGCGGCGGGTGTTTGTGTCATGTTGTGGCTCAGACCAGTTTGCATTGCAGGTGGTCCAGAAGTGCTAAGCATTGGGCCAGTTGGTCAAGCGCAAGATATTCGTCCGCTTTGTGGGCCTGGCTGATCGAGCCGGGGCCGAAGACCACGACGTCCATGTCCAGGGCTTGAAAAATCCCGGCTTCGGTGCCGAAGGGTACCAGGTCCGCGCCATTCGCCCCCGTCAGCGCCAGCACGATGTCGCGCGCTTCGTTTTGCGTGGTCCGGCTCAGGTCTGCGACTTCGCCAATCACCTCGGTTGTGATGTCCGCGTCCGGGCTGACGGCCTGCATGCGGGGATCAGGATGTCGTGGCAATAGACGTGCAGATCCTGTTTCACAAAGGCGGCGTCATCGGGGTGAACCAGGCGCATTTCCCAATCGACACGGGCTTTGCCGGGGATCACGTTGTGGGCCACGCCGCCGGTCAGGGCGTCTTTTAGCTGTAACAGGCGGGCAACGAAGCGGGTGGCGTATTCCACCGCGTTCACGCCCAGGTCATGGGCCGAGCCATGGCCTTCGGCACCGGTGAAATGGGTCGTGTATTCGTAACAGCCCTTATGCGCGTCGATCACCTGCATTCCGGTCGGCTCGCCAATGATGGCAACGCTGGGGCGCAGGCCGATCTGGTCCAGTTTTGCCGCCAAAGCCTGGGCGCCGAAACAGCCGATTTCTTCGTCCTAGGTAAAGGCGAAATGCAGTGGGCGGGCCAGGGGCAGGGTGGCGGCGACAAACCCTTTCATGTCGCATGTGCCGCGCCCAAACAGCTTGCCGACCCGTTCGACCATGGTGAACGGGTCGCTGGCCCAGGTCTGATTGGTGACCGGCACCCCGTCGCTGTGCCCGGACAGGACAATGCCGCCGTCGTGATCCGGGCCCAGCGTGGCGAACAGATTGGCCTTGGTGCCAGTGTCGCCGTGCCAAATATTCACCCGCGCGCGCCGCGTCCAGCCCGGCCTCGAGCCCTTCGGTCAGTGCGGTCGCAGTATCCAGCATGTCTTGCGGCGGTGTGCCCAGAAACACGGATCGGCACAGCGGCGCATGATCGCGGCAGTAGCAGCCCGAAAGTTCAAAGAACGTGGCCTCGCCCGCGCGCATTTCATCACCGTTCCAGGTCAGATGTGGCGCGGTGGCGTCGCGCCCGGACGGGGTCAGCGGCACGATGGCGGGATAGTCGCCCCAGTCGTCGCCAACGCCGGTGATGGCCGCGTGGCTCACCTCGGCGACCAGATCGTTCTTGCGCAGACCCGGTTCGGCCAGCTCCAGCGCGCGGGTGACGATATGGTCGGTAACGCGCGCGGCGTTGGGCGATCACCCCAATGTCGGTGACATTCGCGGCGAAGGCATGCTGTGCGCGGTGGAATTCGTGCGCGACCGCACGGATCGGGTGTTCTTTGAGGCAAGCGACCAGGACGGGCCGCGCATGAATATCCTGTTCATCATGTATGACCAGTTGCGGTTCGATTATCTGTCTTGTGCAGGACACCCCCATCTGCACACGCCGAATTTTGACCGCGTCGCTGCCCAGGCCGACGCAACCCGCGGCACCACCTGTGATGCGCTGGTTGAAGCGATTGATCTGGCCGCCACCTTTGGTGAAACGGCAGGGGGCCGCGTGCCTGACCACATCATCGAAGGGCGCAGCCTGTTGCCCTGGCTGTGGGGCGAGGTGCCAGACTGGCGTGATTTTGCGATCCGCGAATACGATTTTTCCTCGACCCCGCAATGCGTGGCGCTGGGGTTTGAGCCACGCGAGGCCCGCCTGTTCATGGTGTTTGATGGACGGTTCAAACTGATCCACGCCGAAGGTGGCTTTCGCCCGATGCTGTTTGATCTTGAGACCGACCCCGAAGAATTCCACGACCTGGCCAAGGCGGACGCGCATCAGGCCGAAATCGACCGGCTTTATGGGTGTCTGGCCCAATGGGGGCGGCGGTTGGCGCAACGGGTCACCAAATCGGATGATGACATCACGCAAGCGCGTGGCAAATCCGGCCGTAAGGGGATTTTGCCGTTCCTGTTTGATGGCAGCGAAGTTCCTGAGGAGTGGACCGCAAAGATGCGCGGGCCTGCACCGGCGCGGTATTCCGGCGATGACGGGTAAGCGTCGCGGCCTTCGGTCTTCGGCGTGATGTGACGGTGTGGCGGCCCAAGCCCATTCGCCAACCCAGCGTCATCGTGGCAGGGCTGAGCCCCGACAGGCAGCTTGAAGCCGTGTGTTTTCAGATGCTTGATCGCCAGACCTGGTGCGCCATTCACAATGTGCATGGTCGATTTGAAATCGGCATTGGTCGAGCTTCCCCCCTGTGACCTAGGCTTTCTTTACCGATTCTGGGGGCCGCATCCGGTCGCCGACATGGAGGAACTATAATGAATCACTTCGTTCGCATAGCAGCGGCCAGCGCGATGACCCTCGCGTTTGGTGTGGCTGCCCAGGCCGAAACGACCGTGCGCGTGGCCTATGACGCCGACCCGGTGTCGCTGGATCCGCACGAGCAGCTGTCGGGTGGCACGCTGCAACTGTCGCACATGGTGTTCGACCCGCTGGTGCGCTGGACCCAGGACCTGCAATTCGAAGGCCGTCTGGCCGAAAGCTGGGAACAGATCGACGCAACCACCACGCGGTTCCACCTGCGTGAAGGCGTGAAATTCCACAGCGGCAACATGATGACCGCCGCTGACGTGGACTGGACGTTTGATCGTCTGAAAGAAAGCCCGGATTTCAAGGGCATCTTTTCGCTGTTCACCGATGTGGTCGTGGTTGACGATTACACCATCGACCTGATCACATCCGAGCCTTATCCGCTGGTTCTGCACACCGCGACCTACATCTTCCCGATGGACAGCGCGTTTTACAGCGGCACCACCGAAGACGGCAAAGACCGTGGCGAACTGGTCAAGCACGGTGACAGCTTTGC
>DFBF01000166.1:0-5377 GCA_002367285.1 Rhodobacteraceae bacterium UBA3087
ATCAGCCGGATCGACCTGATCGGCAAGGACGCGATCAAGCTGAAAGACGGCATGCAGGTGACCGAATTTCAGGAAGGCATCCTGCCCTGGGCGCTTCGCAACCCGACCGCCATCGTGTTCGACGAATATGACGCAGGCCGCGCCGACGTGATGTTCGTGATCCAGCGCGTGCTGGAACATGACGGCAAGCTGACGCTGCTGGACCAAAACGAGGTCATCACCCCCCACCCGTCCTTCCGCCTGTTTGCCACCGCCAACACCGTTGGTCTGGGTGACACGACCGGGCTGTATCACGGTGTGCAACAGATCAACCAGGCCCAGATGGACCGCTGGTCGCTGGTCGCCACGTTGAACTATCTGTCGCATGACGCGGAAACCAACATCGTTCTGGCGAAAAACCCGCTGTATAACACCGACAAAGGCCGCAAACAGATCAGCCAGATGGTGACCGTCGCCGACCTGACCCGCACCGCATTCATGAACGGGGATCTGTCCACCGTCATGTCGCCCCGTACGGTGATCAACTGGGCCGAAAACGCGTCCATTTTCCGCTCGCTGGGCTATGCCTTCCGCCTGTCCTTCCTGAACAAATGTGACGAACTGGAACGCCAGATCGTCGCCGAGTTCTATCAGCGTTGCTTTGACGAAGAACTGCCGGAGTCTGCTGCCAGCATGAGCATGGGGTGAACAACATTCCTAACCCTCTCAAAGGTGCGCTTTTGAAAGATTGGCCAGACTATCCTCTGGTGTTAGGTGGTGTGCTTCTAACTGTTTTCGTTCTAACTTGGCTCAAAGGCGTTCCCTATACTGATGAGCTGGCGACAGCTACACTCGGCGTATGGGTTTTTGCCCTGGGTGGGAAAATCGCACACTATCGAAAGCGTGACAAAGACGTAGAAGGAAATGCCAACGCTTGGTTCCCAGCATGGAGACACTCGGTCCTTGCTGACATTCTCGCTGTGATAGGGTTGATCCTAATGGCACTAGGCGTAGGCAAACTGGCAGGATTGATATGAACAAACCCTCTGACAACCCCGCCGATCCGTTCAAAAAGGCTCTGGCCGAAGCGACTAAGGTCATGGCGGATGATGCCGACCTGTCGGTCACCTATTCGGTCGACCCGCCCGGTCTGACCAATGATGCCGTGCGCCTGCCGCAGGTGACGCGGCGCATGACGCGGGACGAGGTTTTGTTGGCGCGCGGCACGGCGGATGCGCTGGCGTTGAAACACAAGTTTCACAATGATGCGACCCACGCGAAATACGCCCCCCCCGGCCAGATGGCGCGCGATTTGTACGAGGCGATGGAGACCGCCCGCTGCGAAGCCATGGGCGCGCGCGCGATGCCGGGAACGGCGTCAAACATCGACCACAAGATCGCCGAAGATGCCGCCAAACGTGGCTTTGACCAGATCACCGCCGCTGCTGATGCGCCGCTGGCGGATGCTGCGGGCTTCCTTGTGCGCCACCTGGCAACAGGGCGTGATCTGCCGCCGGGCGCGGCCAACGTCATGACCCTGTGGCGTGATTTCATCGAAGGTCAGGCCGGCGGAACGCTTGAAGACTTGGATGCAACCCTTTCTGATCAAACGGAATTTGCAAAATTCGCCCGTCAGGTGATTGACGATCTGGGCTATGGCGACCAGTTGGGCGAAGATCCCGATCAGGACGACCAGTCCGATGACGAGGCCGAAGAGGATCAGGAAGAAGAACAGGACAGCCAGTCCGAAGAACAGTCCGACAGTCAGGAGGAGGCCGAGGCCAATCCCGAGCAGTCCCAGGACGAACAGATGGACCAGACCGAGGCGCAGGTCTCGCTGGATGACCTGTCAGACGAGGACATGGGCGACGAGGCAGAAATGCCCGATGGCGAAGCGCCGCTGGACCCGCCCCCGCCCGCACCTGCGTCCGAGGCCGACCCGAATTATGAGGTGTTCCTGCCGGAGTTTGACGAAGAAATCCGTGCCGAGGATCTGGCGGAACCGGCCGAGCTGGAACGCCTGCGCGCCTATCTGGATCAACAGCTGGAACCCTTGAAGGGTGCCGTGTCGCGCCTGGCCAACAAGCTGCAACGCCGTCTTCAGGCACAGCAGAACCGCAGCTGGTTGTTCGACCTGGAAGAAGGCATTCTGGACGCGGGCCGTCTGGCGCGTGTCATTGCCAACCCGACCACGCCGCTCAGCTTCAAGCAGGAAAAAGACACCGAATTTCGCGACACGGTGGTGACGCTGTTGTTGGACAACTCGGGGTCGATGCGGGGCCGTCCGATTTCGATTGCCGCGATCTGCGCCGATGTTCTGGCGCGCACGCTGGAACGCTGTCAGGTCAAAGTCGAGGTGCTGGGCTTTACCACCCGCGCCTGGAAGGGTGGCCAGGCGCGTGAAAAATGGCTGGCCGATGGGCGGCCGCAACAACCCGGACGCCTGAACGATCTGCGCCACATCATCTATAAGCAGGCCGACGCCCCCATGCGCCGGACCCGGGCCAATCTGGGCCTGATGATGAAAGAGGGACTGCTGAAAGAAAACATCGACGGCGAGGCGCTGGAATGGGCGCATCGCCGTATTGTGGCCCGCCCTGAGGCGCGTAAAATCCTGATGGTGATCAGCGATGGCGCACCGGTCGATGACAGCACCCTGTCGGTTAACCCTGCGAATTACCTGGAAAAACACCTGCGCGATGTAATTGCCATGGTGGAAAAACGGGCACAGGTCGAACTGTTGGCGATCGGGATCGGCCACGATGTGACGCGCTATTATGACCGCGCCGTGACCATTACCGATGTTGAACAACTGGCCGGTGCCATGACCGAACAACTGGCGTCGCTGTTCGACCCAGACCCCCGCGCCCGGGCGCGCATGATCGGCATTAAAAAGGCCAGCTGATGTTCCAAAGTTTTGAGACCACCGCCGACCCGACCCAGGGCCCTGCCCGGCTGGCGCGTTTGCGCGATTTGATGGCGCGCGACGGGTTGGACGCGTTTTTCGTGCCCCGCGCCGATGCCCATCAGGGCGAATATGTCGCCGCCTGCGACGCACGTCTGGCCTGGCTGACCGGGTTTACCGGCTCTGCCGGGTTCGCGATTGCGCTGGCGGCAAATACGGGCGTGTTCATTGACGGGCGATATCGCAATCAAGTGCGTGCGCAGGTCGATCTGGACCATTTCACCCCCGTGCATTGGCCCGAAACCCAGCCCGGCCCCTGGCTGTTGGATCAGCTGCCGGATGGCGGCAAGGTGGGCTTTGATCCCTGGCTGCACACGGCGGCCGAGATCGAAAAGCTGCAAACTGCGCTGGGGGATCGGTTCGCGCTGGTCGCCAGCGAAAACCTGGTTGACCAGATCTGGAAGGACCGCCCCGCCGCCCCTCAGGGTCATATCACACCGCATCCGATTGAGTTTGCAGGGCTTTCCCATGGTGACAAGCGGGCAAACCTGGCCGCAGCTCTGCGTGATGCGGGGCAAAAGGCCGCCATTCTGACCCTGTCGGACAGCATCGCCTGGCTGCTGAACATCCGCGGCGATGACATCCCGCATATCCCGGTCGTCCAGGGTTTTGCCATTCTGCACGACACTGGTCGGGTCGATTTCTTTACCCACCCGGCGCGCAACCGGTCAATCGGCACGCATCTGGGCCCCGACGTGCGCCTGTACCCCGACAGCGCATTCGAGGAAGGCCTGGCCGCGCTGGACGGCCCTGTGCGCGTCGACAAGGGCTCGGCCCCCGTTGCCGTCAGCCGCATTCTGGACCGTGCGGGCATTACGATCTGCTGGGGCGATGACCCCTGCATCCTGCCCAAAGCCTGCAAGAACGCGGTCGAGATCGAAGGCGCCCGTCAGGCGCATCTGCGCGACGCGGTGGCTTTGGTCGAATTCCTGACCTGGTTCGATGGCACTGTCCCCGGTGGGTCGATCACCGAGATCGACATCGTGACACAGCTGGAAACCCAACGCCGCGCGGGCAACGCCCTGTTAGACATCAGTTTTGAAACCATCGCCGGATCGGGTCCGAATGGCGCGATCATGCATTACCGCGTGTCCGAGGACACAAACCGCACCCTGCAAGACGGCGATCTGATCGTCGTGGACAGCGGCGGGCAGTATCGCGATGGCACCACGGATATCACCCGCACCCTGCCGATTGGCCCCGTTGGGGATGAGGAAAAAACCTGCTTTACCCGTGTGTTACAGGGCATGATTGCGATTTCACGCGCGCTGTGGCCGCGTGGATTGGCGGGCCGTGACCTGGACGCGCTGGCCCGTTTCCCGCTGTGGCTGGCGCATCAGGACTTCAACCATGGCACCGGTCATGGCGTTGGCTCCTACCTATCGGTGCACGAGGGTCCGCAGCGGATTTCCAAAGTCTCCGACGTGGCGTTGCAACCGGGCATGATCCTGTCCAATGAGCCGGGGTATTACCGCGATGGTGCCTTTGGCATCCGGCTGGAAAACCTGATCACCGTCCGTGCCGCCGAAGTGCCCGACGGCGGCGATCAGGACCGCGCAATGCTGCGGTTCGAGACCCTGACCTTCACGCCAATCGACCGGCGTCTGGTGGTGGTCGAGATGCTCAGCCAGGACGAACGCGCCTGGTTGAATGCCTATCACGCGCAGACCCTGGCGGTGCTTGCCGGCAAGCTGTCCAGCCCGGCACAGGCGTGGCTGGAGCAGGCCTGCGCGCCGCTTTAATCCCGGCATGAAATAGTCTGGTTACAATCAGCGGCTTATACTGCCCGACGCGACGTCGCGACAATTTGACGGTTCTCGTGCGCTGCGAAGCACATTAGGATCGGCGCAGCTTGAGGGGGATTTCATGGCTGACCATATCAAGATCCGCAAAGCACAAGGCACTTGGGTGGTGCGCGCTGGCGGCGCCGTTCTGGGCGAAAGCACCAATGCGTTGGAGCTGAGCGAGGGCGACTATCCGGCCGTGATCTATTTCCCGCGTACCGATATTGCCATGGCGATGCTGGACGCGACCCAGACCAGCACCCACTGTCCGCACAAGGGCGACGCCAACTATTTCTCGATCCAGACGAAATCCACCACGCTGACGGATGCCGCCTGGAGCTATGAGGCACCGCTTGACCCCGTCGAGCGGATCAAGGACCATCTGGCCTTTTACCCGGACAAGGTCACGGTGGAACGGGTCTGACACCCCCGACCGCGCGGATCTGAAAGATCCGCGCCACCGCCCCGCAGGTGCAAATTATTTCAGATAATTTGACGCAGGGGGACCTCGCTGTGCGCAGGCCATCGCAAATGAGACGTGCGCACGCGCCATTTCTAAACTGGGAAACCACCCGCGAACCGGACGCCAAATAAAGCAAACAAGCATGCGCGGCACGCGCATTCCGCTGGATCACGCCCCGGATCACAG
>DFBF01000166.1:5383-13768 GCA_002367285.1 Rhodobacteraceae bacterium UBA3087
CCAACCGCCGCGGAAACGCCGGTTGTAGACGGGCAGGACGTCGCCAGCCCCCGCGCGACGCGCACCGCAAGGTAAGCAAAGGCCTGCGCCTCGAGCATGTCACCGTCCAGCCCAACATCGTCAACCGGTTCAACCGGACAGTCCAGCGCCCGCGCCAGCCCCGCCATCATGGCGGCATTCAGACGCCCCCCGCCCGCAACCAACAGCCGCTGGGGCTGCTGCGGGCAATGTTCCATGCCGCGTGCGACCGCCGCCACCGCGCAGGCGGTCAGCGTTGCCGCCGCATCGGCGTCTGACAGGTGGCCCACCGCCCCCGAAAGGCCGGAAAAACTGTCCCGATCCAGGGACTTGGGCGGCATTCGATAGAAATAGGCATCTTGCAGGAACGCCGCGACCACCGCTTGATCAACCGTGCCGGACAGGGCCAGCGCGCCGTCCTCATCAAACGCCTGGCCCAGCCGCGCTGTCATCAGGTCGTTCACCGGCGCATTCGCAGGTCCGGTGTCAAAGGCCAGCACGGCACCGATGTCCTGAGGGGCCGCTTTCGACGGGTCCACCCAGGTGATATTGCCCACCCCCCCAAGGTTCAGAAAGGCCACCGGCCCTGTCGCCCCGATCCATTTCGCACAGGCAAAGTGAAAGAACGGCGCCAGGGGTGCGCCTTCGCCGCCCATGGCCACATCCGAGCTGCGAAAATCCGACACGACCGGCAGGCCCAGGATCTCGGCCAGAACCGCCCCATCACCGATCTGATGCGTGCCCCGTCCGCGCGGATCATGGGCCAGGGTCTGGCCGTGAAAGCCGACAATCGCGGCCCCCTCGACGCGCGACAGCACGCTGGCATGGACAGTTTCAACCACCTCGGCGGCGACCTCTACCCCCGCGTCACCAGGCCAGGCGCCCAGCACGGCGCGCAACTGGGCGCGCTCGTCGTCGGTATAGGCGCGATAAGCACTGTCGCCGAAGCCCTCGATTGCCTCGCCATCCGTCAGAACCAGCGCCACGTCGACCCCATCCAGCGATGTGCCCGACATCGCCCCCAAGGCCCAGACTGGTCCCGGTTTCAACATGCTCTTCCCCTTTGCCCGCGCCCGTTCTATACGAGATCATTCAACCCCAATGATGGACCGAGTGACGATGACCTACCACCCCAAATCAGACTTCATGCGTGTGATGATCGAACGCGGCTTTCTGGCCGATTGCACCGATTATCAGGCGTTGGACGAGGCCCTGATCCAAGGCGTGGTGCCAGCCTATATCGGCTTTGATGCGACGGCCAAGTCATTGCATGTCGGCTCGCTGATCCAAATCATGATGCTGCGTTGGTTGCAGACGACCGGCCACCAGCCGATTACCCTGATGGGCGGCGGCACGACGAAAGTGGGCGACCCCAGCTTTCGCGCCGATGAACGCCCGCTGCTGACCTCGGACCAAATCGATGACAACATTGCCGGGATCAAGAAGGTCTTTGCCAATTACATCGACTATGACAGCGACACGCCGACCAAGGCGCTGATGCTGAACAACGCCGAATGGCTGGATGGTCTGAACTATCTCGATTTCCTGCGCGACATCGGGCGGCATTTTTCGGTCAACCGCATGCTGGCCTTTGAAAGCGTGAAATCGCGGCTGGATCGCGAACAGTCGCTGTCGTTCCTCGAATTCAACTATATGATCCTGCAAGCCTATGATTTCCTTGAACTGAACCGCCGGTATGGCTGTGTTTTGCAGATGGGCGGCAGCGACCAGTGGGGCAATATCGTCAACGGTATCGACCTGACCCGCCGGGTGTTGGAGAACGAGATCTATGGCCTGACCTCGCCGCTTCTGACCACCTCGGACGGCAAGAAGATGGGCAAGTCGCTGGATGGCGCGATCTGGTTGAACGAGGACATGCTGTCCTCTTATGAGTTCTGGCAGTTCTGGCGCAACACGACCGATGCCGACGTCGGCCGGTTCCTGAAACTGTATACCGAACTGCCGCTTGCGGAATGCGACCGCCTGGGCGCGCTTGAGGGCCAGGCCATCAACGACGCCAAAATCGTGCTGGCCAATGAGGTCACCGCGCTGGCCCATGGCCGCGCCGCCGCCGAAGCTGCCGAAGCCACCGCGCGCGAAGTGTTTGAAAAGGGCGGCACGGGCGATGACCTGCCCACTCTGACCCTGACCATAGACGACATCAGCGACGGGATTTCCATCGTCCAGCTGATCGTGAAATCCGGCCTGGCAAAATCCGGCAAGGACGCCAAACGCCTGATCGGTGAAAACGGCGCCAAGGTGAATGACGAAGCCCTGACAAACGCAGGCTTGATGGTCACGGCCAACGACCTGGCAACGCCGATGAAATTGTCGGCGGGCAAAAAGCGCCACGCGCTGGTCGTCCTTGCCGACTGAACGACTGGACACCAAATCAGAAGACAGCATGGCCCCGAATTTCGGGGCCATTCCTTTTGAAAACGCCCTTTCGGGGGCGGTGAACGCTTGCTAGGGTTCCTGTAACCAGCGACAGGACCCTGCGAATGACAACGCCTTTCAATCCCAACATGATCGCCACCACGCCCCCCCCGGTAATGGAGGCGCGCCGCTGGCTGGAGGGGATTGCGTTCACCGATGACATGCCGCTGATCAACGTCAGCCAAGCCGCGCCGGTGGATCCGCCCCCGCCGGCCCTGCGTCAGGCAATTGCCGACGCCGCGTTGAACGATGACACGACACATCTGTACGGCCCAGTGCTGGGCCTGCCGGATCTGCGCGCCGAAGTGGCCAGCCAGTGGTCCGACGCCTATGGCGGCACCATCGCGCCGGACAATGTTGCCATCACCTCGGGCTGCAATCAGGCCTTTGCTGCAACATTGGCGACCCTGGCCGCACCGGGGGATGAAGTCATCCTGCCAACCCCATGGTATTTCAACCATAAAATGTGGCTCGACATGGGGGGCATTACCGCCGTTGCGCTGCAAACGGATAGAGAGCTTTTGCCAACCGTCGCCGGGGCCGAAGCGCTGATCACCGAACGCACCCGCGCCATTGCGCTGGTCACGCCAAACAACCCCGGTGGTGTGGAATACCCCGCCGATCTGGTGCGCGCCTTCTTCAACTTGGCCCAGGCGTATGGCATCGCCTTGATCATCGATGAAACCTATCGTGATTTTGACAGCCGCAGTGGTGCGCCGCATGACCTGTTCACCACGCCCGACTGGTCCGAAACACTGATCCAGCTTTACAGTTTTTCCAAGGCTTACCGGCTGACCGGTCACCGGGTTGGTGCAATGGTCGCCAGTCCCGACCGTCTGGCCCAGGTTGAAAAATTCCTGGACACGGTCGCCATCTGCCCCAATCAGTTGGGCCAACACGCGGCCCTGTGGGGCATGCGCAACCTTGGCCAATGGGTGGCGGGGGAACGTGACGAAATCCTCGACCGACGCGCGGCGATTGAAACGGGGTTTGCCCGCCTGCCCGGCTGGAAACTGCTGGGCTGTGGCGCCTATTTCGCCTATGTGCAGCACCCGTTTGAGATGGCCTCGGACGCGCTGTGCAAACAGATGGTGCGCGATATTGCCGTGCTGGCCCTGCCCGGCACCATGTTCATGCCCAAGCACGACACGGCAGGACAACGGCAGTTGCGCATCGCGTTTGCCAATATTGACCGGGCGGGCATTGCCACGCTGATCGACCGCCTGGCGTCTTTTGCCCCCTAAAGCGTTTCGGAATTAAGGTGACTCACAATTTGGGTCCGAAACGCTCACAACATTAATTAGGGTCCGCGCGTTTCCACATATTGTTTTGTCTCAACAATAAGTCGAAACGCTTTAATCGGCCAATGCCGCTTGGCATTCTGGGGCGGCTCGCCTAGAAACCTTGAGAGCCCTTGCAGGGCAGAAACTGGGAAAGGAATGAGCATGGCTGCGAAACAAGTCTCGCGCACGCTGGGATGGATCCTGATGGGTCTGGTCATGGTCGGATTGGTGGGCTTTGGTGCCACGAATTTCGGCGGCTCTTTGCGGTCGGTCGGCACGGTGGGAGACACCGAAATCGATGCGGATCGCTACTTTCGCGACCTGAACAACGCCCTGCGCTCATTCGAGGCCGGGACGGGTCAACAGATCAACATGGAAACCGCCCGTGCCATCGGCCTGGACCAACAGACGCTGGGCCGCCTGATCGCCACGGTCGCGCTGGAAAACGAAACCGCCCGCCTGGGCATTTCGGTTGGCGACGCAGAAATCCGCAATCAAGTGGTCGAAATCGACAGCTTCAAAGGTGTCAGCGGCACATTTGACCGCCAAGCCTATGATTTTGCTCTGCAACAGTCCGGCCTGACAGCGCGTGAATTCGAAGCGTCCCTGCGCGACGAAGTGGCCCGCACCATCCTGCAAGGCGCTGTGACCAGCGGCGTGGTGATGCAGCCAGCCTATACCACCACGCTTTATGCCCACGCGCGCGAAGAACGCAATTTCACCTGGGCCGCCCTTGGCCTGGACGCGCTGGAGGTCCAGCCGGCCACGCCGACAGACGACGAACTTGCCGCCTATTACGAGGCCAACCCGAACACCTTCACCCTGCCCCAGACCAAACATCTGAGCTATGTCTGGCTGGACCCGGAAACGATCATTCCGACCATCGAGGTATCCGAAGAAGACCTGCAAGCGCTCTATGCCGCGCGTTCTGAGGAATATCAGGTGCCCGAACGCCGTATCGTCGAACGCCTGGTCTTTGCCACTGGCGAAGACGCACAGACCGCCGTCGACCGCCTGACCGCAGGCGAGGTCGATTTCGAAGCCTTGGTCGCCGAACGCGGTCTGGCCTTGGCCGATACCGACATGGGCGACGTGACCCAGGCCGCCCTGGGCGACGCAGGCGACGCGGTCTTTGCGCTGATCGAACCAGGCAGTGTCTCTTTGCCGGTGAACACCAACCTGGGCCCCGCCCTGTTTCGCATGAACGCCATCCTGGACGCGCAGGAAACGACCCTGGACCAGGTGCGTGATGACCTTCAGGGCGAACTGGCCGCCGACGCCGCGCGCCGTCAGGTAGAAGCCCTCATCCCTGAATTTGACGACCTGCTGGCCGGGGGCGCAACCCTGGAAGAGCTGGCCGAGATCCACGGCCTGACCTTGTCCACGCTGGACTGGTCGGCAGGCGCAAGCGACGGCATCGCCGCCTATGACAGCTTTCGCGAGATCGCCAGCGTCATCACCGTCGAAGACTATCCCGAAGTGACCTTGATGTCGGACAGCGGCCTGTTTGCCCTGCGCGCCGACAGCATCGACGCCCCCCGCCTGCAAGAACTGGACGAGGTGCGTGACCAGGCCATCGCAGGGTGGAAAGACGGCGAAGCGCTGCGCCTGTTGACGCTGCAAGCCGACGCGATGTTGGAGAAATTCGCCGCTGGTGAAACGCCCGCAACGCTGGGCCTGACCGAAATCCAGGAAGAAGGCCAGACCCGCGATGCCTTCATCGACGGCACCCCGCCCGCCTTTGTGACCGATGTGTTTGATATGACGGTCGGCAACTGGCGCGTCATGCAGGACGCCACCGGGGTCATCGTGGTGCGTCTGGACGCGGTCAATGCCGCCGATCAGGCCAGCGACGACGCAGTGCTGGTCAAAGAAGCCTTCAACGAACAGATGGCGCAAGAAGTCGCGCTGGACGTCCAGGCTGCTTTCTCGGCCACGTTGCAAACCCAGGCCGGGATCACCCTGAACCGCCAGGTGATCGACGCGGTCAACAGCCAGTTCCCGTAAGGAAATCCAATGGCCCTGACCCCTTCTTTCGAGGCTTTCGAGGCCGGATGGACCGCAGGCAAGAACCAGGTGGTTTATACTCGCCTGGCCGCCGACCTGGACACGCCCGTGTCGCTGATGATGAAACTGACCGAGGCGCGCAAGGACAGCTTCATGCTGGAAAGCGTCACGGGGGGCGAGGTGCGCGGGCGCTATTCCATCGTCGGCATGAAGCCCGATCTGATCTGGGAATGCCGGGGCACGGACAGCCGCATCAACCGTCAGGCACGGTTTGACCCGGACGGGTTTCAGGCGCTGAACGGCGACCCTCTGGAGACCCTGCGCGGTGTCTTGGCGGAAAGCGCGATCGACCTGCCTGATGACCTGCCCGCCTCTGCCGCGGGCCTGTTCGGATACCTTGGCTATGACATGATCCGGCTGGTTGAACACCTGCCGAACGTGAACCCCGACCCGCTGGGCCTGCCGGATGCCATGATGCTGCGCCCCTCGGTCGTGGCCGTGCTGGATGGCGTAAAGGGCGAAGTGACGCTTGTGGCCCCTGCCTTTGTCAGCTCAGGCCTGTCGGCAAAAGCCGCCTATGCCCAGGCCGCCGAACGCGTCATGGACGCGCTGCGCGATCTGGAACGCGCCGCAATTGGCGAAAGCCGCGATTTGGGCGATGCGATGGCGTTGGGTGAACTCACCTCCAATTTCTCCAAACCCGATTATTTGGCCGCCGTCGAAAAGGCCAAGGATTACATCCGCGCAGGCGACATCTTTCAGGTCGTGCCCTCGCAGCGCTGGACCCAGCATTTCCCGCTGCCGCCGTTTTCGCTCTATCGCAGCTTGCGGCGCACCAACCCCTCGCCCTTCATGTTCTATTTCAACTTCGGTGGCTTTCAGGTCGTCGGCGCCAGCCCCGAAATCCTGGTGCGCGTGTTTGATCGCGAGGTCACGATCCGCCCCATCGCCGGCACCCGCCCGCGCGGCGCCACCCCCGAAGAAGATCGCGCCAACGAGGCCGACCTGCTGGCCGACCAAAAGGAACTGGCAGAACACCTGATGCTGCTGGATCTGGGCCGCAACGACACAGGCCGCGTGTCAAAAATCGGCACCGTGCACCCGACCGAAGAATTCATTATCGAACGCTACTCGCACGTGATGCACATCGTATCCAACGTGGTCGGGGAACTTAGCGAAGATCACGACGCACTGTCCGCCCTTCTGGCCGGTCTGCCCGCAGGCACCGTATCAGGCGCCCCTAAAGTGCGCGCCATGGAAATCATCGACGAACTAGAGCCCGAAAAACGCGGCGTCTATGGCGGCGGCGTCGGATATTTCAGCGCGGGTGGCGACATGGACATGTGCATCGCGCTGCGCACGGCTGTGGTGCAGGATGAAAAACTGTATATCCAGGCTGGCGGCGGCGTGGTCTATGATTCCGACCCCGAAGCCGAATTCCAGGAAACCGTGAACAAATCCAAAGCCATCAAAATGGCCGCGGAAACGGCAGGCATGTTTGCCCACCGTCGCGGCAACTGACAGCCCGCACCAGCACGCCTGTAAACAGAGGTTTTGCCTCTGACAGGGTTGTTTTCAGCCCATTTCCTCTTGCCACAAATATCCTGGGGGAGCGGCAAATCCGTAAGGATTTGACACGGGGGTGAAACCCCCTTTTTCAACATAAAAAGCGTCGCGTCAGCGACACCGTTTGGAAAGGCTACCGATCCAACATCCATGTTCCTTGCGGGAAAAACGCATGGAAAGCAAAGGCGAACATGACGTCATGGGGCACATCCTTGCCACGCGCGTCACGCACCCGGATCGTGCCCACATCGCGCCCCGCCCCGATTGTACCCACGTCCAGCGCAGAGGCTTGCCCCGCCGTCCAGGAGATCACCACTCCGCCCTCGCGAACCTTGCCAATCTTGGCCAGGCGCGACAGCGGCCAGGCCCGGTCCCCGACCCGCACCACACGTTCCAGCGCGGGGATGCCATGGGGCGGCATGTCGCCGGAATACAGGAACGGTCGCTGCGCGCTGTCATAGCTGACATAGGGATTGCGACCATAGCTGCGCGGCCAGTCCGGTTGCGCCATGACCAGCCCACCGGGGTTGCGGGCCCCGAATTCGCTCCAACTTTCCATCCAGGCGGGCAGTTGCACCAGCGCGCGCCCGGTGAAATGGCCAACAATGCCGATGCCCATGGCCTGTTGCCACCAGCTTTCCGTCTCGTGGTCATACATCACCATGTCGGAATTGCGCAGCTTGCCGGACACGCCGAAACTCAGCACGCCTTCGTCGATGCGCCGATCAAACACCAGGCCCGAATTGCACAGCGGGCAAAAGGTAACGGCGACCGGGACGCCGCCGACGGTATCGTTCACGATCTCGTGCCAGGTCAGGTATCGGATAGGATAGGCGCGCGGGACCTCTCCGGGCAGCTCCAGCGTGATCACCGGTTCACGCGGAGCGATCCGTGCCTCGTCACCAACCGCGATCATATCTGGGTCTGACAGCGCGGGAACACCGTCTTTGGGCGGGCCGCCGGACAGGATTTCACCCCAGCTTTCCACACTGGTCATGCTGAAATCCGTGTTTGGCCATTCGTGTTTCCAAAAGCTCGGATCAGCCGATACAGGCGTGGCCAGCAGGGTCAGCGC
>DFBF01000166.1:13877-16641 GCA_002367285.1 Rhodobacteraceae bacterium UBA3087
GCGCCTCGGCCACCAGGCCTGCGGCGATAAGAAGGATGGTCAGGATAATACGCATGAGGAGTCCTCCGATTGGGGTCTCCCTATCCTGACAAAAAAGGGGGCGGCAATGCCACCCCCTCTCACGCGTGTTTGATCGCGCGTGTGTATTCCGCTTTGATCGCGCGTGTTATTCCACGACGCGCACGGTCTGCATCACGTCGGGCTGGCCAATGACGGCACCGTTCTGCCCTTCGCCACGCTTGATCGCCATGACCACATCCATGCCCTCGGCCACGCGGCCAACGACCGTATAGTCGCCGTTCAGGAAAGGCCCTGCATCGAACATGATGAAGAACTGGCTGTTGGCGCTGTCCGGGCTGGACGACCGCGCCATGCCGACGACACCGACGTCAAACGGATGGTCCGAGAATTCAGCCGGGATATTGCCGCGATCCGAGCCCCCCGTGCCCGCGCGCGCCAGGTTTTCACCCAGCTTGCCGAACTGCACGTCACCTGTCTGCGCCATGAAACCGTCGATCACGCGGTGAAACACCACGCCATCATATTGCCCCTCGCGCGCCAGCGCCATGATCTGTTCCACGTGCTGGGGCGCCAGATCCTGAAACAGGTCCAGCACGACGGTGCCATTGGCGCCCTCGCCCGCAATGACCAGTTCGATCTGTGGCTGGTCGCCTTCCATCACTGGCACAATGGCGGCCTCGTCCAAGGCTTTGGGTGTGGATAAGAACATCGCCCAGATGGCATATCCAACCACCAATCCCGCCCCGGCCAGGAACGCAACAAGGGCAATCAGCCGATCCCTAGACATCTGCGGCCACCTTGACCGACACCATGGCGTCCGGGTACATCGGCGGCTCGCCTTTGGCGATGGCGTCAACCAGATCCATGCCCGAGGTCACCTGACCGTAAACGGTATACTGGCCGTTCAGGAAATCATTATCCGAGAAGTTGATGAAGAACTGGCTGTTGGCCGAATTCGGATTGGCAGACCGGGCCGCGCCAATCGAACCACGACAGTGGGGCAGTTTCGAGAATTCTGCCGGCACATCGGGCAGCTCCGAGCCACCGGTGCCAACGCGCGTCATGTTCGAGGCATCCTTGCCATGGGCCACGTCGCCCGTCTGCGCCATGAACCCGTCGATCACCCGGTGAAACAGCACACCATCATAGGCACCAGAGCGTGCCAGTTCCTTCATGCGGTCGCAATGCTGCGGTGCCACATCGGGCAAAAGCTCGATCACAACAGTGCCGTTGTGCAATTCGATCAGGACGGTGTTTTCGGGATCTTTATACTCGGCCATCAGGGCCTCCTTTATCTTGAGATTTGGCAAGAACCTAGTGGTGCAAAGGAAAAGTTAAAAGGCCTTAACGCCATGACGCATTGACCCGAGCAGACTTTTGTTGTGTCTGTCAGAACAAATAGACATGGGAGAGTGTGATATGGCGTGGAAAACCCTCGATGATATGGATCTGAACGGTAAGGTCGTGCTGACCCGTGTGGATATCAACGTGCCTGTCGAAGATGGCCGCGTCACCGACGACACCCGCATTCAGCGCATCCTTCCGACGATCAAGTATATCGTGGCCCAGGGTGGCAAGCCCGTTCTGCTGGCCCATTTCGGCCGCCCCAAGGGCGAACGCGTGCCCGAGATGTCGCTGTCGATCGTGCGCCCCGCGCTTGAGGCCGCCCTTGGCCTGCCGGTGCTGTTTGCCGAAGACTGCATTGGCGCGCCCGCCAAACATGCGGTGGCCGCTTTGGAAGACGGCCAGGTGCTGTTGCTTGAAAACACGCGCTATCACGCGGAAGAGCCCAAGAACGACCCGATGTTCGCCGCATCCCTGGCAGCCCTTGGCGACATCTATTGCAACGATGCATTTTCTGCGGCGCACCGGGCGCATGGCTCGACCGAAGGCATCGCCCGCCTGTTGCCCGCCTGCGCAGGCCGCTTGATGCAAGCCGAGCTGTCCGCGCTCGAGGCCGCTTTGGGCCAACCCGAACGCCCCGTGGTGGCCGTTGTGGGCGGCGCGAAAGTGTCGACCAAACTGGACCTGCTGGGCAACCTGGTCAGCAAGGTCAACTATCTGGTGATCGGCGGTGGCATGGCCAACACGTTCCTGGCCGCTCAGGGCATCGACGTTGGCAAATCTCTGGCCGAACACGAGATGGCCGGGACCGCCCTGGAGATCCTGGAAAAAGCCAAGGACGCGGGCTGTGAAATCGTGTTGCCGCGCGACATCGTGGTGGCGCGTGAATTCGCCGCGAATGCCGCGCATGAAACTGTCGCCGCAGATGCCTGCCCGTCGGATGCGATGATCCTGGACGCGGGTGCCGAAACCATCGCCTATATCCAGACCGTGGTCAAAAACGCACGCACATTGATCATGAATGGGCCGTTGGGGGTGTTCGAAATGGCGCCGTTCCAGACCGGCACCTTCGCCATGCTGGACGTGATTGCGGCACAGACGGCGGCGGGCATGCTGACCTCGGTTGCCGGAGGCGGCGACACGGTGGCGGCGATCAACATGTCCGGCCACGGCGATGATTTCACCTATATCTCGACCGCAGGCGGCGCATTTCTGGAATGGATGGAGGGCAAGACATTGCCCGGTGTCGCCGCTCTGGAAGGCTGAAACAGACCAAACCCCGCCCCTTTCGGGTGGGGTTTTTCTTTGCGCCTTGACATACCCGAGCATTTTAATCAGATTAAAGTTGTCCAGCCACCGCCCGACTCCACATCTCGCATAGCAAGGAGCGCCCGATGAC
>DFBF01000166.1:16717-19259 GCA_002367285.1 Rhodobacteraceae bacterium UBA3087
GTGCTGAATGACATGGTTTATACCCTGTCGATCACCAAAGCGGGCAAGCTGATCCTGACCAAATGATCGCCGCCGCGCCGCCCGTTAGCGCCACCCCGATTGAAACCTGTGCCCCCCTGCCCTAGAACACGGACAAAATCCATTTCAGCCACGGGGGCACAGATGCCGAACCAGGACCAACTGACCAAAATTCGCGCCGGGAAAGGCTTTATCGCCGCCCTTGATCAATCAGGCGGCTCGACCCCCAAGGCGCTGCGCCTGTATGGCGTCGAAGAAGACGCCTATGGCTCCGAGGCCGAGATGTACGACATGATCCACGCCATGCGGGCCCGCATTGCCCAAGCGCCTGCGTTCACAGGCGATCAGGTGATCGGCGCGATCCTGTTTGAAATGACCATGGATCGTGAAATCTCCGGCAAATCCACCGCCGCATATCTGTGGGAAGACCGCGGCGTCGTGCCTTTCTTGAAGGTCGACAAAGGCCTGGCCGATGAAGAAAACGGCGCACAGGTCATGAAACCCATGCCCGATCTGGACGCGCTGTGCGACCGCGCGGTCGCGGCTGGTATTTTCGGCACCAAGATGCGGTCCGTCATCAATGCCGCCAACGCGGACGGTATCCAGGCCGTGGTTGATCAGCAATTCGCGGTCGCCAAGCAGATCCTGGGCCACGGGCTGATCCCGATCATCGAACCCGAGGTGACGATTTCCATCGCCGACAAGGCGAACGCCGAAGACATGCTGTTGGCCACCCTGACCCGCGCATTGGACGCGCTGGACGATGACCAGCAGGTCATGCTGAAGCTGACCCTGCCCGAGGTCGCCAACCACTATGCCACCCTGGTGAACCATCCCCGCGTCGCCCGCGTGGTGGCCCTGTCCGGTGGCTATGCGCGTGACGAGGCGAACAGCCGCCTGGCCCAGAACGCGGGCGTCATCGCCAGCTTTTCGCGCGCGCTGACCGAAGGCCTGTCGGCGCAACAGTCGGACGATGACTTCAACACGACCATCGCCGCGACCATCGGCGAAATCTACGACGCCTCTGTCGCGGGCTGAGCCCCCGACCATGTATCGGCGAAAGGCGGCCCATGCTTCGGCTTATGGTCGCCTTTTTTCGTTTGATGATTCGTTTTGGGATTCACACGGCGAATCACCTGTGCCATAGTGTCTGCAAGTCACCCGCAACGAGGTGGCAAATGAGGCAGACATGAGCGGACATCGCAAACAGACCGGCTTTGGCGGCGTTATTTTTTTCGTCGTTACCGTGGGCCTAGGGCTCTATTTCACCTTTGCATCCGTGCAGGGTGATTACGGTCTGTTTCGCCGCGTCCAAATTCGTGCCGAAGCCCAGACCCTGACCGGAGAGCGTGACCGTCTGGTGGCGGAAATCGCCGCCCTGTCGAACAAGACCCTGCGCCTGTCCGATGACTATCTGGATCTGGACCTTCTGGACCAACAGGCCCGCGAGATGCTGGGCATGGTGCGGTCGAACGAAGTCGTCCTGCGCTGATCCCCGAGTTTTCTACGGAAATTCACCCCTGCTATTCGGCCGTTAACCATGCTTGCACCGGGTGCATAGCTGCCCCGCGTGACGTCGGGTAAGTTTTTGTCGAAATTCCCACCCCCCTCCTGTATAAGATGGTTTAACACTAAACTATTGCCCGGTCCGGGCCTGACGTGAAGAGGAGGACGCTTCATGGCCGTCAAGAAAAGCGCCAAGAAACCAAATACTTCCAAGGAAGATTTGCTGAATTATTATCGCGAGATGCTGTTGATCCGTCGATTCGAGGAAAAGGCGGGCCAGTTGTACGGCATGGGCCTGATCGGCGGTTTCTGTCACCTCTATATCGGTCAGGAGGCCGTGGTGGTCGGGTTGGAAGCCGCCGCCGAAGAAGGCGACAAGCGCATCACGTCGTACCGCGACCACGGCCACATGTTGGCCTGCGGCATGGACCCCAAAGGCGTGATGGCCGAATTGACAGGCCGCGAAGGTGGGCTGAGCCGCGGCAAGGGCGGCTCGATGCACATGTTTTCGACCGACAAGCACTTCTATGGTGGCAACGGCATCGTCGGTGCCCAGGTGCCGCTGGGCACTGGTCTGGCGTTTTCGGACAAATACCGCGACAACGGCCGCGTGACCTTTACCTATTTCGGTGATGGCGCCGCAAACCAGGGCCAGGTCTATGAAAGTTTCAACATGGCCGAGCTGTGGCAGCTGCCCGTCGTCTATGTCATTGAAAACAACCAATATGCCATGGGAACTGCACTGAAACGCTCCTCGGCCACGCCCGAACTTTACACCCGTGGCGCGGCCTTCAACATCCCCGGCGAAGCGGTTGACGGCATGGATGTCGACGCGGTGAAAGAGGCAGGCCTGCGCGCCACCGCACACTGCCGCGCTGGCAAAGGCCCCTATATCCTTGAAATGAAAACCTATCGCTATCGCGGCCATTCCATGTCGGACCCCGCGAAATACCGGACCCGTGAAGAGGTTCAGAAAGTCCGCGAAGAACGCGACGCCATCGAACATGTGCGCGAGCTG
>DFBF01000281.1:0-785 GCA_002367285.1 Rhodobacteraceae bacterium UBA3087
GGGCCTGGCGGTGCAGTTCGAAAAGCACACGGTCGAGCGCCATTACCGTGCCGTGGTGCAGGGCGTGCCCGACACCGCCGATCCGCGCCTGAAGGGCGTGAAAGGTGTTAGCTTTGAAAAGGGCAACATCCTGAAAATCACCACTCAGCTGGCGCGTCACAAGACGGACCGCCAGAAACAAGCGGTGTTGTTTCATGGTGGACGTCATGCGGTGACGCGGGCGCGGGTGATCGAACAGTTCGGCACCCCAACCCAGGCGGCGATGGTGGATTGCTGGCTGGAAACCGGTCGCACGCACCAGATCCGCGTGCATATGGCCCATGCCGGGCATGGTCTGATCGGGGACCCCACATATGGCGGGCGGCGCAGGCTGAACGCCAAGGCGATCAGTCCCGCAGCGGTGGACGCGGCGCGCGCGTTTTCACGTCAGGCGCTGCATGCGGCCACTTTGGGCTTTGTTCACCCGGTGACAGGGGACAGGATGCGCTTCGAAGCGCCTATTCCTGATGACATGATGCATTTGATTGAAACCTTGCGCACAACGGCGTGATTGCGCTGGCATAGGTCTTCTCTCGCGGCACCAACGGGTCCATATTCCCTTCAGGAAATGAAGCAACCGGGCTTGAAATTGGCCTAAACGTCACTATCTTGATGTTAAGCCTTGATACATTCAGGCGGAGACTGGGAGAGATTATGAGCAATTACAAGAACCTGCCGGCCCCGACACCCGAAGGTGGTCTGAACCGGTATATGCAAGAGATCCGCAAGTTCCCCATGCTTGAGCC
>DFBF01000281.1:901-6043 GCA_002367285.1 Rhodobacteraceae bacterium UBA3087
CAGGCCGAGGTGATTTCCGAGGCCAACGTCGGTTTGATGCAGGCGGTCAAGAAATTTGACCCCGAAAAGGGCTTTCGCCTGGCGACCTATGCCATGTGGTGGATTCGCGCCTCGATCCAGGAATATGTTCTGCGGTCCTGGTCGATGGTCAAACTGGGCACGACCAGCGCGCAGAAAAAGCTGTTTTTCAACCTGCGAAAGGCGAAAAACCGCATCGGCGCGTTGGAAGACGGCGATCTGCGCCCGGAAAACGTGGCCCGTATCGCCAGTGATCTGAACGTCACCGAAGACGAGGTGATTTCGATGAACCGGCGCATGTCGGGGGGCGACGCATCCCTGAACGCGACGGTCTCGGCGGATGGCGAAGGCACCATGCAGTGGCAGGACTGGTTAGAGGACAAAGATGCCGACCAGGCCGGGGATTATGCCGAAAAGGATGAACTGGACGTGCGGCGCGAGATGCTGACAAATGCCATGGACGTGCTGAACGATCGCGAAAAGGACATTCTGACCCAGCGCCGGTTGCAGGACAAACCTGTGACGCTGGAGGATCTGTCGGGCGTCTATGACGTTAGCCGCGAACGCATTCGTCAGATCGAAGTCCGCGCGTTTGAAAAGCTGCAAAAGCGTATGCAGGAGCTGGCCGCCGAAAAGGGCCTGTTGGAATCCGCATAAACGCATTTCCTTCAGGCGTTGAAATAAAGCCTGTCCAGGGTGTGGCTTTGCGGCTAGGCTCTGGGCAGGTTTTTTTGCAGGAAAGGGACGGACATGGGGGATGTGATCCGCTGGGGCATTCTGGGCGCTGCGAAATTTGCGGCCCAGCACATGGGCCCCGCCATTCACGAGGCCACGGGGGCAAAACTTGTCGTACTGGCAACCTCGTCTAAGGAAAAATCAATTCCTTTCAGAATGTTCTGCCCCGACCTTGAAGTTGAAAGCAGCTATGACGCGCTGTTGGCCCGGCCCGATATTGATGCGGTCTATGTGCCTTTGCCCAACCATCTGCACGTGGAATGGGCCACCAAGGCGCTGCGTGCGGGCAAGCATGTGTTGTGCGAAAAACCCATTGCCATGCAGGCCGATGAGATTGACGCGCTGATCGCGTTGCGCAATGAAACCGGATTGCTGGCCGCCGAGGCCTATATGATCATGCATCATCCGCAATGGCTGCGGGCGCGCGAGATCTATCGGTCGGGCGTGCTGGGCGATCTGGTGCATGTGCAGGGGCACTTCAGCTATGACAACGCTGCGGACCCTGGCAATATCCGCAACAGGCCCGACACGGGCGGCGGCGCGATCCGTGATATTGGCATCTATCCTTATGGCGCGACGCGGTTTGTGACGGGGCAGGAGCCCCTTGCCGTGCGCGCGCAGATCGCGCGTGAAAACGGCGTCGATACCTACAGCCAGGTCAGCGCCGATTTCGACGGGTTCTCCAGCGTCTTTACCGTGTCGATGCGCATGAGCCTGTTTCAGGAGATGAGCTTTCATGGCCGTGACGCGGTCCTGCGCCTGTCGGCCCCGTTCAACGCGGGATCGTATGGTGAGGCGACGGTCGAGCTGCGCTTTTCGGACGGGCGGATTGAACGGGATCGTTTCCCTGAGGCCCGTCAATACAAGCTGCAAGTCGAAGCCTTTGGGCGCACGCTGCGCGACGGGGACGCATACCCGTGCCCGTTGGAGTTCAGCCGGGGCAGCCAGCGCATGATCGACATGGCTTTCGCGGCGGATACCCCTTGAAAACAATGGGTTTCATCCCCACCTGACAGGTAAGGGTGTTGGGCTGTTTCCGCACCGTTCCATGCTGTCAGGAGGGACTGATGACCGAAGAAACTGTAGACCCCCAAGTGCTGGAAGAACCGCATGTAAGCGAAAAAACCAACGATCAAAACGTCTGGATGCGTGGCCTGTTCATGCTGATCTTGGCCGTGCTGTTCGGTGTGGCTGAGTTCATTCTGGCCGTTTCCGCGATCATTCAGTTCCTGTGGATGCTGATCCAAAAGGAAAAAAATGGGCCGATTGCGGCGTTTGGCGAAGACCTGTCCGATTGGTTGGCCCGGGTGGCGAAATTCCAGACCGGATCGACCGAAGACAAGCCGTTTCCGTTCACCAAGTGGGGACGCGAAAGCTGATACTTGGCCTTGAACGGGCGCGCCTCCAACGCGCCCGTTATGGTTTCAGGGATCAAGACGCGCGCGCAAAACGCGCAGCATGTTGCCGCCCATGACCGTGGCGATCTGGCCGTCACTGACCCCGGCGGCCAACAGTTCGTGGGTCAATGCGGCCAGTTGCGCAGTGTCAAATCCGGTCGTCACCGACCCGTCGTAATCCGACCCCAGCGACACCGCGTCTTCGCCCACGGCGGCAATTGCGGCCTTGATCACGGCTGCGACGCCCGCCGGGCTGTCGTCACAGGTCACATCGGCCCAGTACCCGATACCGATCACGCCGCCCGTTGCCACGATGTCGCGCATCAGGTCGTCGGGCAGGTTGCGTTTGGTTTCACAGGCTGAATGCAGCCCCGTATGGCTGACCACCAGCGGGATATCGGTCATGTCCACGACCTCGCGTGCGACCTGCGGGCTGGAGTGGGCCAGATCCAAGACCATGCCACGCGCGGCGACCTGTGCGACCACCTCGCGGCCAAAATCGGTCAAGCCATGATTGCCGATCCCGTGTAGCGATCCGCCCAGTTCATTGTCAAAGAAATGCTGCAAGCCGACCAGGCGATAGCCCTCGTCCCAGAGCCGGTCGAGGTTTGCGATCTTGCCCTCCAGCGGGTGGGCGCCTTCCATGCCCAGCAGCCCGCCGACGATCTGCGCGCCATTCGCGCGCGCCGCCAGCACCGCGTCCAAATCCCTGACCGTGCGAATGATCTTCAACTGCTCGGGGGCCTCGGCCTCGACCGCATGCAGTTTCTGCGCCTGATAGGCGGCACGTTCATAGATCGACTGCCAGGTGCGGATTGGCCACATTTGCCCAACCGCCAGCAGGGTGATGTTGTCACGCGCCTCGGACGAATTGCTATCGTAATTCTGTCCCGCCGGGCTTTTTGTCACTGCCGTGAACACCTGAATGGCCACGTTGCCGTCGCGCAGCCGGGGTAGGTCGACATGACCGCGATCCGCGCGCTTTAGAATGGACCGTTTCCACAGCAGGCTGTCGGCGTGCCAGTCGCCAATGATCAGGTTCGCGTGCAGCGCGTGCGCCTGATCCGAGACCTCGAACGGCGGGTATTCGGTGATGCCATTGCGATCGCCTTCGACAAGTCCCGGCGCAAAGGCCAGAAAGGCGACGATGGCGATGACGATCAGCATAAGCAGACGGCCCAACCATTTTCCAAATGTGCGCATGAAATTCTCCCAAAGTTTTAGCAAGGCTAGGGCAGGGCACGTCTTCGACAAAGGTTGACGTTACGACTGCTTGGGCGTTTCCTGTGCACCTGAACAAAGGATAGGCCATGGCAGGTGGATGGGCACAGGACGGCGCGGTGAACGACCAGATCGAGGCGTCAATCAGCGATGAGCTGGAGCGCATGCGCGCGCGCAAGGTGCCTGTGGGCGAAAGCCTGACCCATTGCGCAGAGTGCGAGGAGCCGATCCCCGAGGCGCGTCGCGTGGCGCTGCCCGGTGTGAAACTGTGCATCGATTGTGTGCGCGAAAGGGATGCGGCGTTTCAGGCCCGTCCGGGGATCAACCGGCGCGGATCGAAGGATAGTCAGTTGAAGTGATAATGAAGGTAAAACGCCACGACGCGCGGTTTGTCAGGACCTTAACCCATGCCAAGATGGTTGTTTTCTTCGCAAGAGAGCTGCCAGGACCGCACCTCAAAACGTCTGATACCTGATCGAACAAACGGATCGCTTTTTGCGATGTCTGTCGCGTCTTCCATATTGCTGGCCCTGATAATGACCTTGCCCCCGCTCTGATTTGTGAAAGGGCCACACAGGACAAGCTTTCCTTCGCCATCAAGGCACCTCAGGAACGCGATGTGATCGCGAATGATATCTGGCGGGGTTGCTCTGTCCTCAATTGCGCTCAGAAGAATGACGTATCGCGTGAAGTCTGAAACCACTTGCGGCCTCCTTTGAAGCGCGCCGAAATCATTCGTGGTCCTGCATGGCAAACACCCCACCGGCACCGATCAATGCAGGCGTGCCCGCACCTTATAGGTGTCGACGGTCTGCTCGCCCAAGGCCTTCAGGGCCTCGAGCCGGTGCAAACCTTCGATCAGAACGTATTCCGCGCCGTTCTCGCGCACGCGGATTGGCGTCTGTTGACCGTTTTCCAGGATATCTTCGGCCAAGGTCGTGACCTTGTCGGCCACGAGCGTCTTCATGCGTTTGGCCGGGACACGGATCAAGCTGATGGGCAGGGGTTCTTTGACAAGCATGTGCCAACCCTGCACGCAGACGCTTGATTAAGCCAGCCCTTTCAGTCGTGGCTTTGGGCTGGGGATCAGACACCGGGACCCGTAGGCCCCAGTGGTGATTGGCAGGCTTAGCCTTCCATCGCCTCCAGCTCATCAATAAAGCCGGAAATCATGCTCAGCCCCTTGTCCCAGAATTTCGGGTCCGAGGCGTCCAGGCCAAACGGCGCCAACAGCTCGCTGTGGTGTTTTGATCCGCCCGCCCGCAGCATGTCGAAGTATTTCGCCTGAAAATCGGGATCCCCTTCGGCGTAAACTGCGTACAGCGCGTTCACCAACCCGTCGCCGAACGCATAGGCATAGACGTAGAACGGCGAATGCACGAAATGCGGGATATAGGCCCAGAAGGTTTCATAGCCGGGCTGGAATTCAAACGCCGGCCCCAGGCTTTCGGCCTGCACAGACATCCACAGCGCGTTGATGTCTTCGGGGGTCAGTTCGCCTTCGCTGCGTGCGGCGTGCAGTTTGCATTCGAAATCGTAAAAGGCGATCTGGCGCACGACGGTGTTGATCATGTCCTCGACCTTGCCCGCCAACAGCACCTTTTTCTGGTCCTGCGTTTCAGCCCCGTCCAGCATCTGGCGGAAGGTCAGCATTTCGCCAAATACCGACGCGGTTTCGGCCAGGGTCAGTGGGGTCGAGGCCAAAAGTTCGCCCTGATCTGCCGCCAGAACCTGGTGCACGCCGTGGCCCAGTTCATGCGCCAGGGTCATC
>DFBF01000003.1:0-8391 GCA_002367285.1 Rhodobacteraceae bacterium UBA3087
CGTCACGCTGTCGAAATGTTCGAACAGGAAGGACAGCGCCTCGCCTTCGTCCAGCCCGGCGTCGCGGGCGAACCGTTTCAGCCGTCGATATCCGTCTTCGGTCATGGCGACCGGAAAACGGCGTGTCAGGCGGAACCGTTTGGGCATGTGCTGTCCTTCCTTTGATCGCTCAGAACGCTTCGGCGTCCAGACCCATGACCGTGTCTGACCCGCTTTCGATCCGGGCCAGGTGCATCTTGGTCGCGCACAACCGGCGTACCATATAGTAACGCCCGGTGGTCAGCTTCGTCTCGTAAAACGCGGCGTCAGAGGTGCCAGTTGCCAGCGCGTCCAGCGACGCACGTGCCATCCGGGCCCACATCAGACCCAGGCAGACATGGCCGAACAGGTGCATGAAGTCATTCGACCCGGCCAGCGCATGGTTCGGGTTTTTCATGCCGTTTTGCATGAAATACATTGATGCGGCCTGAAGGTCCTTGGAGGCGGCTTTCAGCGGTTCGATGAAGTCATTCATCGCCTCGTCGTCGCCCTGTTCCTTGCAGTAGTCTTTGACCATGTTGAAGAAGGCCATGACGTGCTTGCCGCCATCCTGGGCCAGCTTGCGCCCGACCAGATCCAGCGCTTGAACGCCGTTGGCGCCTTCGTAAATCTGGGCAATGCGCGCGTCACGGGTGAACTGTGACATGCCGTGTTCTTCGATATAGCCATGGCCGCCATAGACCTGCTGGGCCTTGACCGTCATGTCATAGCCTTCGTCGGTCAGGAACCCTTTCAGAACGGGGGTCATCAGCGAAATCAGGCCGTCGGCGTCGGCGTCTTTGGACCGATGCGCCTGGTCAATCAGGCTGGCGCCCCAGTACAGGAACGCACGTGCGCCTTCGATAAAGCTTTTCTGATCCATCAGCGAGCGGCGGATGTCCGGGTGTACGATCAGCGGATCGGCCGGGCCATCCGGGTTCTTGACGCCAGTCACGTCGCGCCCCTGAAGGCGTTCCTTGGCATAAATCACGGCGTTCTGATATGCCGCTTCGGCTTGGGCCAGACCCTGCATGCCGACGCCCAGGCGGGCCTCGTTCATCATGGTGAACATGGCGCGCATGCCCTTGTTCAGATCGCCCAGCAGATACCCGGTGGCCTCGTCATAATTCATGACGCAGGTCGAGTTGCCGTGGATGCCCATCTTTTTCTCGATGTTGCCCACCGATACGCCATTGCGCGACCCGACGTTGCCGTCTTCGGTCAGGTTGAATTTGGGCACGATGAACAGGCTGACGCCCTTGATGCCCTCGGGCCCGCCGGGGATCTTGGCCAGCACCAGGTGGATGATGTTGTCGGCCATGTCATGGTCGCCCGACGAGATAAAGATCTTCTGGCCGGAAATCTTATAGCTGCCATCGTCCTGCGGTTCAGCCTTGGTGCGCATCAGGCCTAGATCGGTGCCGCAATGCGGTTCCGTCAGGTTCATGGTGCCGGTCCATTCACAGGAGATCATCTTGGGCAGATAGGTATCTTTCTGTTCCTGCGTGCCATGCGCCAGGATCGCCGAGGCGGCCCCATGGGTCAGGCCCTGGTACATCACGAACGCCTGGTTGGCGGCGGAGAACGTCTCGCCCACAGCCGTGCCCAGCAGGGTCGGCATGTTCTGGCCGCCGAATTCTTCGGGCATGTCCAGCCCGGTCCAGCCGCCGTCTTTCATCTGCTCGAACGCGTCTTTGAAACCGGTGGGGGTGTAAACGATGCCGTTTTCCAGCCGACATTTCTCCTGATCTCCAACGGCGTTCAGCGGCGTCAATACTTCTGAGGCCAGCTTGCCAGCCTCTTCCAGAACGGCCGAGGTGAAATCAGGTTCCAGGTCGTCGTAACCGGGGATGGTGCTTTCGTGGGCCTTCAACACATCGTGCAGGATAAAGGCCATGTCTTTGGTGGGCGCGGTGTAGGTAGGCATTCGGGCGTCCTTATTCGGCGGCTTCGGTTTTTTCGAACGAGGCGATCATCTGTTCAGCCCAGTTCAGTTGGTCAGTCATGTCGGCAATGGCGACATCCATCTCGTCGCGCTGTTTTTTCAGGCTGTTCAGGTGCTGAAGCCCGATCTTGTGCGTCTCGCGCAGCTGCGTTTGCTGCTGGTCGCCAAGGTCGTACAGGTCCAGTAACTGGCGGATTTCTTCCAGCGCAAAGCCAAATCGTTTGCCGCGCAGGATCAGCTTCAGCCGGGCGCGGTCGCGTTTCGTGAACAGGCGCTTCTGGCCTTCCCGGATCGGCGAAATCAGTTCCTTCGCCTCATAGAATCGCAAGGTCCGTGCGGTCACGCCATAAGCGTCGCACATCTCGCGGATGGTCATCTGGTCATCGGTCATGTGTGTCTCCGATATCGAATACGGTCGCCCCCTCGATATGGGGGGCGTCCCTGTTGCCTACACTACAGGTTTACGTTGACGTAAATGTAACGTCGCGTCACGCTAATTCGGAACTTAACGTCACTTTGCGCATATTTTTGCTGACCTAGGGGAAGGTCGGCTCAACTCAGGGTGGTTGCGGCGCCGTCGCGCAGTCTTTGCAGATCGTCGATCGAGTCCACAAGTTGCGCGTGTTGATCGCGCAAGGCGGCCAATTGACGGTCGGCCAGTTCGACCCAGGCCTGCATTTGTGCGTCGGTGCCCTGTTCGTCATAGATCATCAGCCACTGGCGCAATTCTTCCAGTGCAAAGCCGAAACGACGGCCGCGCAGAATCAGGGTCATGCGGGCGACTTCGCGCGAGGTATAGAACCGCGTGCGGCCTTCTTTCTCAGGTTCCAGCAACTCGATGTATTCATAGTACCGCAAAGTGCGTGGGGTTACGTCGAACTTGGCACACATTTCCTTGAAGGTGAGGCGGTCGTCGTCGGACATGTTTGTTTCCCTGCGGTGGCACGTGGCGCGACGGTAATGCCTCAGCGCGCTGGGATCAATTCATGAAACCGGGGGCGAGCCAATAGAATGCATAGGCAACAATCAGGGCAGGGACGGCCGAATAGGCTGTCGCGACCAAGGCTGCGCGTGGGTTCAGCGCAATAGCCGGGAACAAGGCGTCGCCGTCATTGGAAATTGCGTTGCCGATCAGCGCTGAAAACGGGATCACCCCGTTCAGGAACAGCGTCGCCACCAGAACCTGTGGGCCACAGCCAGGGATGAAACCGATCAGGATGGCCATCAGCGGCAACAGCGGCGCGATGGTTTCAAACATCTGCGCGATGTCCAAACCGGCGAACTCAGCGACATAATCATAGGCCAGATAGGCCCCGATCACCCAGACCGAGATAAAGGCTGTTTCTTCGGCCATGCGCGTCACGGGGGTGTCCTGGGGGTTGGTCATCGCCGCCAGGATGGAGGTCGACCAGATCAAAAGCCCGGTGAATGTTCCGGCGATGGCGATAGGCAAAATGGGCACGCCGAAAACCGCATGAAGCTCGGTCTGTGCAAGCTGAGCGCCGCCGACGACCAGTCCGGGCACGGCCAAAAGCAGATACAGGATGTCCTGTGGGCGAAGCCTGCCAATGCGCGGGGCCAGTTCACAGGTCCCTTGTGTGATGGTGCGGAATTCGACCCGGTGGATGCGGTCGACGATCCAGCCCGACAAGACGCCCACCACCATCGACAGCGGCAGAACCACCAGCGCCGCCTCCGGGCGGGTGGCGATCAACAGGAAGGCCGCGTCGCCCATGGTTGCGGTTAGCGTCGCAACCACGGCGCCAAATCCCACATTGCCAGAGGAATAGGCCGCAACGACCACGACCGCGCCACCGCACCCCGGTGTCGCGCCAAGCAGAGCGGCCAGCGGCACCTGCGCACCTTTCGCGCCCTTCAATGCGCTGCCAATATCGAAGTTGAACAACCGTTCCGCCCCATAGAACAACAGCAGGGTGGTCGCGACAAAGACTGAGACTTGCGTATAGGCGTCCACCATCAGCTCGCGGGTCAATTCACCCAGGCGCCCGGGCCAAAAGGCCAGTGCGGTAAGGATCAGAACCACCAACAGGCGCTTTACCCGGAACGGTCCCAAGCGCTCGGCAGCGGCCGGTGCGGGAGTGGGGGCAGAGGAGGGGGGCGTGTCGGTCATGGCGTCCTGCAATTGCGAATTATTCTCAGTTGCAAAAGATAACACTTGCCCCCACCTTTGCAAGCGCGAATAAAACACGGGACGAATTTTGCCGCGAAAGGCGCACGCACATGAGCTTGACCCCTGAAAAGAAAGCGGAAATAACGCGACGGTTTACCGAAGCGATCCCCCATTGTACCGCTTTGGGCATGAAGTTGGTGCAAATCAGCGACGGCGAAGCGCTGATCGAGATGCCCTATGATGAACGTTTCATCGGGGATCCGCGCACAGGGGTCATTCACGGGGGGGCGGTGTCGGCCCTGATGGACACCTGTTGCGGCGCGGCGGTGATGAGCCACCCTGAGGCCCCCAAGATCACCGCGACGATTGATTTGCGCATTGACTATATGCGCCCCGCGACGCCCGGTCAGACGATCCGGGCGCGGGCGACCTGTTACCGCGTAACGAAATCGGTCGCTTTTGTGCGCGCGGTGGCGATGGATGACGATGAAGACCGCCCCGTCGCTGCCGCAGCGGGCACCTTCACCGCCGACCATTCCAGCAGCCGCAAATCCAACGAGGCCCTGTCATGAACCATCAACAGCCAGAACCCGTTCACGTGGTGCAAAAGCGGCGCGACTCGGCGTTGAATGCCTTGGCCCATGGCGTGCCCTATGTCGAATTTCTGGGCATCGAATTTGATCGGCGCGGCGATGAGCTCACCGCCATCCTGCCCTTTTCCGAGAAGTTGATCGGCAACCCGATGTTGCCCGCGATCCATGGCGGCGTGACAGCGGCTTTTCTGGAGACCGCAGCGATCATCGAATTGGGGTGGTCCATCCTGTGGGATGACATCGAAAGCGGCGGTGTCGACCCTGAAACTCTGACCCCTGGACAGTTGCCGAATTTTCCTAAAACCATCGGGTTTACAGTGGATTATCTGCGGTCGGGCTTGCCGCGCGATGCCTATGCGCGGGCGCGTATCAACAGGTCCGGGCGGCGCTATGCGTCCGTCCATGTCGAGGCCTGGCAAGACAATCGCACCCGCCTGTATGCCCAGGCCACCGGCCATTTCCTGATGCCTGCGCGCGATGGCTGAGGCCGCCGTCGCGCTGAGCCATTCGCGGGTTCTGCACATCGCTGTCCCCATCGTTCTGGCCAATGCCACCGTGCCCATCCTGGGGGCGGTGGACACCGGCGTTGTGGGCCAGATGGGCGCCGCAGCACCCATCGGTGCCGTCGGTATCGGCGCGATTATTTTGACCGCGATCTATTGGATTTTCGGCTTCTTGCGCATGGGCACCACTGGCATGACAGCCCAGGCTCTTGGCGCGGGGGACAACGGCGAGGTCGCCGCGCTGTTGACCCGTGCCCTGTTGATCGGGCTGGGGGGCGGGGTTGTCCTGATTTTGGTGCAATCGTTGCTGTTCTGGGCTGCGTTCCTGATCGCCCCGGCCTCGCCCGAAGTGGAGGGGATGGCGCGCGCATATATGGTCATCCGGGTCTGGTCCGCGCCCGCCGCCATTGGACTGTACGGCATTACCGGCTGGTTGATTGCGCAAGAGCGCACGCGGGCCGTTCTGATCCTGCAACTGTGGATGAACGGGCTGAATATCGGGCTGGATCTGTGGTTTGTGATGGGGCTGGACTGGGGGGTCAGCGGCGTTGCCTTTGCAACATTCCTGGCGGAATGGAGCGGCTTTGCGCTGGGCCTGTTCCTGTGTCGCGAGGCCTTTCGTCAACCGGATTGGCGTGATTGGGCGCGGGTGTTTGACCGGATGATCCTGCGGCGTATGGCGGGTGTGAATACCGACATCATGCTGCGCAGCCTGATGTTGCAGACGCTGTTCGTCAGCTTTCTGTTCTATGGGGCAAATTATGGTGACACGACCCTAGCCGCTAACCAGATTTTGCTGCAATTCCTGTATATTACCGCATATGCGATGGATGGTTTCGCCTTTGGCGCGGAAACGCTTGTGGGCCAGGCAATCGGGGCGCGTGACCGCAGCGCTCTGCGCCGGGCCGCCTATCTGTGCAGCCTGTGGGGCGGGATGATCGTGATTATCCTGGCCTTGATCTTTGCGCTGTTCGGCGGGATCATCATTGATGTGATGACCAACGCTCCAGACGTGCGGAGCGCGGCGCGCGAATATCTGGTCTGGATGGTCCTGGCCCCTTTGGTGGGCTGGGCACCCTGGATGTTGGACGGCATCTTTATTGGTGCCACGCAAACCCGCGACATGCGCAACATGACGGTGGTGTCTTTTGTGATTTATGGCCTGGCGCTGTTGGTTTTCCTGCCGCTGTTTGACAACCACGGGCTGTGGGCGGCACTTCTGGTCAGCTTTGCCGCGCGTGGCGTGACGCTGGCGGTGAAATACCCCAAGATCGAAGCGCGTCTCTAGAGGATTTCAAGCACGCTTTCCGGCGGGCGTCCTATGCGGGCTTTGCCGTTGTGCAGCACAATCGGGCGTTCGATCAGGATCGGCGCTGTCACCATGGCCTGGATCAACGTGGCGTCATCGCTGTCTCGGCTTAACCCCATGTCTTTGAAAGCGGCTTCTCCGGTGCGCATCATCTGGATCGGCGCCACGCCAAGGGCGGCAAGAACGGCGCGCAGGTCTTCTGCGCTGGGCGTATCTTCAAGGTAGTTTCGCACCGTCGGGGCGTGGCCCTGATCCTGCAACAGCGCCAGTGTTGCGCGCGATTTCGAACACCGCGGGTTGTGCCAGATGGTGATCACAGCCATGCTTCGCGCCCTGTGCCAACCGCGTCTGCCACATGGTCAAACCCGTCGCGTTCCAACAGTTTGTCCAGGCCCAAAGCGATCTCCTCGACCAGGCTCATCCCCTTGTAGGCCAGTGCCGAATAGAGCTGAACGACATGGGCGCCGGCGCGAATTTTCTGATAGGCATCTTCGGCCGAAGCAATGCCACCAACCCCCACCAGGGGCATATGCCCGTCGGTCATCTGGCTGAGCTTGGCCAGAACTTGCGTGGACTTTTCGAACAAAGGAGCGCCAGAAAGCCCGCCAGCCTCATCTTTGCTTGCACTTTTCAAACCTTCGCGGTCCAAAGTGGTGTTCGTGGCGATGATCGCGTCAATCTCGGCCTCTTGCGCAACCTGGGCGATTTCCGCCAGCTCGGCATCTGTCAGGTCTGGAGCGATTTTCAGAAAAATGGGCGTGTATTTTCCCAGCCCGTCGCGCACGTCAATGACGCCTGCCAGCAGGGCCGATAGGGCCTCGGCCCCTTGCAGATCGCGCAGCTTTTCGGTGTTGGGCGACGACACGTTTACGGTGGCGAAATCCACATGTGGGCCACAGGCCGCCAACACGCGGGCAAAATCATTGGCGCGGTCGTCACTGTCTTTGTTGGCGCCCAGGTTCACCCCGACAGGCACCGGGCGCAGGCGTGAACGGCGGGTCAGGCGGGCGGCCGCGGCCTCCATGCCTTCGTTGTTAAAGCCATAGCGGTTGATCACCGCCTGGTCTTCGGTCAGGCGAAATAGGCGCGGTTTCGGGTTGCCTGGCTGCGGTCGGGGGGTGACCGCGCCGACCTCGACAAAGCCGAAACCGGCCTGGGTCAACGCATCGACCACCAGGGCGTTCTTGTCATATCCGGCGGCCAGGCCAACCGGGTTGGTCAGGGTCATGCCGCAAAACGTGGTCTCCAGACGCGGGGTTGTCACCAGGCCGGAAAGCGGTACGACGCCCATCTTCATGGCCATCATCGCCAGGGTGTGGGCGCGTTCCGGGTCGATCTGGTGCAGGGCCTTAAGCGCGACTTTTTCGATCAGGGTCATGTCATGTCCTCAGGGAAGTCATGGCCGGTTTCCCCAAGCGGAAGGGGGCGGTGCCACAGCACATCTTTCAGGGTCAGTGCCCTGTAAAGATGCGGAAAGTCCGCGCCGCCACGGGACACTTCCCATATCAGCGCATCGCCCAGCGTGTCGGACTCCAATGCCAGAAGGACCAGGTCCGTTTCGCCTGCGAAATGTTTGGCGGCGGTCTCGGCGGCCTGGGTGGCGGTCGAAAAGTGCACAAAGCCGTCGGCGACATCGACAGGCGCCCCGGTGGTTTCACCTTTGGCCTGGAGCTGGGCCCATTCGGGCGCGCGGAATATCTTGTAAATCAGCATGGCCACGACATGCCGCGCGCCGGGCTCAAGGTCAAGCGTGCGCTGTCACTTGGCCGTCATTCGCTGACCTGACGGCAAGTTCCGTGCGGGACTTTGACTTAGGCCGCGACTCGCGCCACTCTCACCAACAGATCAAAAATCCAGGGGGTTCCCATTATGAAACGTATTTTGACGTCCGT
>DFBF01000003.1:8447-11000 GCA_002367285.1 Rhodobacteraceae bacterium UBA3087
ACCAATGATTTCCACGCGCGGTTTGAACCGATCAGCAAATATGACAGCGGTTGTTCTGCCGAGGATAACGCCGAAGGCAAATGCTTTGGCGGCTCGGCCCGATTGCAGACCGCGATTGATGCGGCACGCACGCGCACGAACAATTCGATCCTGGTGGATGGTGGCGACCAGTTCCAGGGCACGCTTTTCTATACCTATTACAAGGGCGCGCTGGCGGCCGAGATGATGAACCAGATGGGCTATGACGCGATGACCGTGGGAAACCACGAATTCGACGATGGCCCCGAGGTACTGCGCGGCTTCATGGATGCGGTGAATTTTCCGATCCTGATGTCCAATGCCGACGTGTCGGGCGAAGAGATGCTGGCTGGCAAGCTGGCGAAATCGACCGTGATCGAACGGGGCGGAGAGAAGCTGGGTCTGATCGGCCTGACGCCGCATGACACGGACGAACTGGCCAGCCCCGGCCCGAATGTCGTGTTCACCGACCCGGTGTCCGCGGTGCAGGGCGAGGTCGACAAGCTGGCCGAAATGGGCGTGAACAAGATCATCGTTCTGTCCCACTCGGGCTATGGCGTGGACCTGCGCGTGGCGGCGGAAACCACCGGTATCGACGTGATCGTTGGTGGCCACACCAACACTCTGCTGTCCAACAGCAATGAACGCGCCGAGGGGCCTTATCCGACCATGGTCGGCAGCACGGCGATCGTGTCGGCCTATGCCTATGGCAAGTTTCTGGGCGAACTGAATGTGACGTTCAACGACGCAGGTGAAGTCACCGAAGCTGTGGGCGAGCCGATCATCATGGATGCCGCCGTGGCGCAGCATGAATCGACCGTCGCGCGCATCGCCGAGGCCGCCGTGCCGTTGGAGGAAGTCCGCAACCGTGTCGTCGCCGAAACCGCCGAGGCCATTGATGGCGAACGCGGCAGCTGTCGCGCCGCCGAATGCGCCATGGGCAACCTGATTGCCGATGCAATGCTGGCGCGCGTCAAGGATCAGGGCATCCAGATCGCCATTCAGAACGGTGGCGGCATTCGCGCATCGATTGACGCGGGCGAAGTCACCATGGGCGAAGTCCTGACAGTGCTGCCGTTCCAGAACACGCTGTCGACCTTCCACGTCACCGGCGCAGTGGTTGTCGAGGCCCTTGAAAACGGGGTCAGCCAGTACGAAGACGGCGCAGGTCGGTTCCCGCAAGTGGCTGGCATGACGTTCACTTTTGACGTGGCGCAGGAGCCGGGCAGCCGGATCAGCGATGTCATGGTGGGGGGCGCGCCGATTGACCCGGCCGCGTCCTACGGCGTTGTGTCCAACAACTATGTGCGCAATGGCGGCGACGGCTATAAGATGTTTCGCGACGCCACGCATGTCTATGATTTTGGACCTGACCTGGCTGATGTGACCGCTGAATACATGGCGGCCATGGGGCCGGTGAAGCCGATGCTGGACGGACGTATCACGGCGAAATAAGCGCCGAACATTGACCTTCAAGGCCTCCGGCGCGACAGTGTCGGGGGCTTTTTTGTGCGAGGCGACATGGACCACCCTTTGATCGACCTGATCAACGCCAAAATCCGCGCGGCGGAAGAAAACGGTGATTTCGATAATCTGGAAGGGGCGGGCAAGCCTTTGCCAAAGGTCGACGACCCGGAAAACGTGCTGATCAACCGGTTGATGAAGGAAAATGGCGCGGTGCCGGAATTCGTCACCCTGTCACGCGAACTGGCGCGTCTGCGCGAGGAGCTGCGCGAGACGGGAGATCGCACGCGCAGGCGGGACATCATGACGGAAATGTCGATGATGGATGCAAAGATTGCCATGGCCCGCAAGGCGTATCGCTGATGTGTGGGCGGTTCGCCCTGACCTTGCCGACGGATGCCATGGCGGCGCTTTTCGGGGCGCTGCCCGCCAACGACCTGCCGATCGTTCCGAATTATAACATCTGCCCGACCAACAACGTGCATGTGGTGTGGACCGGTGAAAATCGACGGCTGTCGGCGATGCGGTGGGGGTTCTTGCCGTTCTGGTACAAAACGCCGACAGATGGCCCGCTGCTGATCAATGCCCGGGCCGAAACGATTGCCGAGAAACCCGCCTTTCGCGACGCTGCCCGGGCGCGGCGGTGCCTGATCCCGGCGACCGGGTTTTACGAATGGTCCAAGGGCGACGGTGGCGTGCGCCTGCCTTGGTATATCCAACGCACGGACGACGCGCCGCTGGCCATGGCCGGGATTTGGCAGGGCTGGGGCGAAGACAGGTTGCCCACCTGCGCCATCGTCACCACCCGCGCGAATGACACCATCGCTGCGGTGCACCACCGCATGCCTGTGGTGTTAGAGGCGCAGGATTGGGCCAAATGGCTGGGCGAAGACGGGCACGGTGCGGCCACCCTGATGCGCCCGGCGCGCGATGAAGTTCTGACCTATCATCGGGTCGGCACTGAGGTGAATTCGAACCGCGCCTCGGGCTCGGATCTGGTGACGCGCCTGGCGGACTAACCCCTTGGCCTTTGGCCAGATCTTGACCATCCTCCCTCGGTCCAGGTCCAGG
>DFBF01000093.1 GCA_002367285.1 Rhodobacteraceae bacterium UBA3087
TTTGGCGACCAGATGCTGCTTGGCGATCTCAGTCTTTTCGTCTTCGGTATAGCCAGCCAGCGGAATGATCTCCATCCGGTCCAACAGCGGCCCGGGCATATTATAGGAGTTCGCCGTGGTCAGGAACATCACATTGCTGAGGTCATATTCGACCTCCATGTAATGGTCGACGAAGGTGCTGTTCTGTTCAGGGTCCAACACCTCCAACATTGCCGAGCTTGGGTCGCCACGAAAATCCTGGCCCATCTTGTCGATTTCATCCAACAAGATCAGCGGGTTGGTTGTCTTTGCCTTTTTCAGCGCCTGGATGATCTTGCCAGGCATCGACCCGATATAGGTCCGACGGTGACCGCGAATTTCGCTTTCATCGCGCACGCCGCCCAGCGAGATGCGAATGAATTCACGTCCGGTCGCCTTGGCAACCGATTTCCCCAGGCTGGTCTTACCAACACCCGGAGGGCCGACCAGACACAGGATCGGGCCTTTCAGCTTTTTCGACCGCTGCTGCACGGCCAGATATTCGACGATGCGTTCCTTGACCTTTTCCAGCCCATAGTGGTCCTGATCCAGCACCTTTTCGGCGTGGCTCAGGTCCTTTTTCACGCGGGATTTGGTGCCCCACGGAATGGACAGCATCCAGTCCAGGTAATTGCGCACCACGGTGGCCTCGGCCGACATGGGCGACATGTTCTTCAGCTTCTTCAGCTCACCTTCGGCCTTTTCGCGGGCTTCCTTGGACAGCTTTGTTGCGGCGATCTTCGCTTCCAGTTCGGCGACTTCGTTTTGACCTTCGTCATTGTCGCCCAATTCCTTCTGAATGGCCTTCATCTGCTCATTCAAATAGTATTCGCGCTGGGTACGCTCCATCTGCGATTTCACGCGGGTTTTGATCTTTTTCTCGACCTGCAACACGGACATCTCGCCCTGCATCAGGCCATAGACCTTCTCCAGCCGCTCGGCGACCGACAGGGTTTCCAAAAGCTCCTGCTTTTGGTCAACTTCGACACCCAGATGCCCGGCGACCAGGTCGGCCAGCTTGTCGGGCTCGCGGGTTTCCGAAACGGCGGCCAGCGCCTCTTCGGGGATGTTCTTCTTCACCTTGGCATAGCGTTCGAATTCTTCGCCAACGGTGCGCAACAGCGCTTCGACCACCTGCATGTCGCCGGGGACTTCGTCCAGCAGCTCGGCGCTGGCTTCGAAATAGGCGGGGTTATCGATGAATTCAGTGATCGCAACACGCGCCTGACCTTCGACCAGCACCTTCACGGTACCGTCGGGCAGTTTCAACAGTTGCAGCACATTGGCCAAAACGCCGGTCTGATAGATCCCGTCGGTGTCCGGTTCATCAATGGCTGGGTCGATCTGGCTGGACAGCAGGATTTGCTTGTCATCCGCCATGACCTCTTCCAAGGCCTTCACGCTTTTCTCGCGACCGACGAAAAGCGGCACGATCATGTGGGGGAAGACCACGATGTCGCGCAGGGGCAGCACGGGGTATGAGGTGCTCAGTTGCTCGGTCATGCTTTTTTCCTTTTCTGGCAGGAAATCCGGCCCCGGTATCGGCAGCGCAAATTCCCTCCTGTTCACGGTTTAACAACATGGGGGCCTGTCCCCCGCCTTTCAACCGCAAAGCCTTTGCATATTGGCAAGTATTGTGCCCGCCACCGGGGGGACACACAAGGCCGTGCCCGGCCTTATCCACAGAAAATCGGTTAAGATTGCGCCTTTTTCCGCCGAGAACGCGGGCTGGACCGCGTTATTATCGCATCAGGGCAAACAGTCGCGTTACGCGACGCCCGGCGGCCATCTGGAGGGCGCGCGCCGTGGCACAGCTGCGTCAGTCGTCCTGACCGTTCCAGTGATCCTCATAGTCGTTGTGCCAATCGCTTGGAAGCCGCGGGAGAAGCTGACAGGTTCCATCTTCGCGACAGCCCTTGTGCGCACTGCGGTCGGCCGCGATCTCCTGCTCAGGCGATACCGCGGTGGATGAAACGGCAACCCCCGCCACAACGAAGGGCGCCGTTTTGTTCACAACCCCCGTCTGCGCCGGGGTCAGGGTGCCATCGGCAAAGGCTGAAACAGCCAGACCGGCCACCAGCCCCGCCGCGGCCAGAGCATATGTTAGTCTCAAAGTCGGTTTGCCCATGGGAACCCCTTTCTCAAGCATTTGCTCAAGGCTGGGCCCACAATGCGGCAAAGGCGTGGCAGTCGGGGCGGTTTCGCACCGCGTGGTTTCCAAAGGATGAACTAGAGCGGGTCTATATCCCCCTGGGCGCGCCCGGCATGGAAATCGGCCTCCCAGGTCGCAAAGGCCCCCGCCGCGATGGCATCGCGCATGCCCTGCATGATGTCCTGGAAATACTGTAGGTTGTGCCAGGTCAACAACATGCCGCTGATCATTTCGTTGGACCGGAACACGTGATGCAGATAGGCGCGCGAATAGTTGGAACAGGCCGGGCATGTGCAGGCTTCGTCCAGCGGGCGCGGATCATCGGCGTGACGCGCGTTCTTGATGTTCACCACCCCGTGGCGCGTGAACACCTGCCCGGTGCGCCCGGATCGCGACGGCAACACACAATCCATCATGTCGATGCCGCGCTTTACGGCGCCCACGATGTCATCCGGCTTGCCAACCCCCATCAGGTAACGTGGGCGATCCGTTGGCAGGTAATCTGGCGCGAAATCGAGACAGTCAAACATCGCCTCCTGCCCTTCGCCCACGGCCAGCCCGCCGACCGCATAGCCATCAAAGCCGATCTTCTTCAACGCCTCGGCGCTTTCTTCGCGCAGGTCGGGTTCCAGCCCCCCCTGCATGATGCCAAACAACGCGTGCCCAGGCCGGTCGCCGAACGCATCCTTTGAGCGCGCCGCCCAGCGCATCGACAGGCGCATGCTTTCGGCAATGCGCGCCTTGTCGGCGGGCAACGCGGGGCATTCGTCAAAACACATGACGATATCACTGCCCAACAGGCGTTGGATCTCCATGCTGCGTTCCGGCGTCAGCTCGTGTTTTGAGCCATCAATGTGGGATTTGAAGGTCACGCCCTTCTCAGTCAGCTTGCGCAGCCCCGCCAGGCTCATCACCTGAAATCCGCCACTGTCGGTCAGGATCGGCTTGTCCCAGTTCATAAACTTGTGCAGCCCACCCAACCGGTCAATGCGCTCCGCCGTCGGGCGCAGCATCAGGTGATAGGTATTGCCCAACAGGATGTCAGCGCCCGTGGCCGCAACGCTTTCGGGCATCATCGCCTTGACGGTGGCGGCCGTGCCCACCGGCATGAAGGCAGGCGTGCGGATGTCGCCACGCGGGGTGTGGATCACACCCGTGCGGGCCTTGCCATCAGTGGCGTTCAAATCAAAGGTAAATCTGGTCATGCCCGCCTGATACTTCAGCCGCCCGGCCTTGCAAAGGGGCGCTTTCGCGCAGGCCCCCAATCATCCGCTGGCGCACATTCGATCAAACCGGGCCGCACAATCGAAATCCTGCGCGGTCAGCCCGCCCGCATCATGGGTGGTATACGTCACCTGACAATACCCCCAGCCAAAGGCGATATCGGGGTGGTGCCCGCTCTGGTCCCCCAGAAACGCCGCCAGATTGGCGTGATAGGTCGCCTTGGCGAACCCCCTGAAACTCAGGCGCTTGACCAGCGTTCCACCGTCCAGCGCCCAGCCCTCCAGCCCTGCCATGGCTGTCTTGATCTCGGTCTCACTCAGTCGATCCATCGTTCTCACCCTGCCTGTTCATAGGCCGGGGCAAACAGCCCGCGCGCCTGTGCTGTCTTAACATCCGCCAACAGATCACGATCCGCAGCTGCAAACAAATCATCCATGTCCTCCAGCACGAAATACAGCGGCTGGTGGATGTCGATCCGATAGGGCGTGCGCAGGATGTCCAGCACATCAAACGCCCGCCGGATTGGCCCATCCGACACGCTCCACGGCAGTTCGGTTGGGGATGAGGCCAGGCCAGAGCCCAGCGCCTTGACCTGCCCCGCCTGAACCGTCAGGCCAAATTCAATGGTGAACCAGTACAGCCGGATCAACCAGGCATAGTCCTGCTTGTCCGCCCGCAGCCCGGCCTGCCCGATCGCCTGACTGAACCCGGCAAAACGCGGATCGGTCAACAGGGGGGTATGGCCGAAGATCTCGTGAAAGATATCCGGCTCCTTGATATAGTCGAAATCCTTGCGCGCGCGGATAAAGCTGGCGGCGGGAAACACCCTGTCCGCCAACATACCAAAGAACCGGCCAAAGCCAATCAGCGCGGGCACCGGTTCGACCCGCCAGCCGGTCAGAGGCATCAGCGCATCGGATATCTCACCGGCCTGCGGCACACAGGTCTGTGGCATGTCCAGCCGTGCCAATCCGTCCAGATAAGGCCGCGCCATATGCACCTGCACCGCATCGGCCTGTTGCGCCATCAGGGCGCGCCACACTGCGTCCTCGTCCGCCGTGTAATGGATGTGGCCGGATGCATCCGGGATTTTGGCCTCATAGGTGTTTAACTTGCTCATATCGCCCCCCCTAACAGGCAAAATACCACGCTATGACGGTCAAAGCTCACCCATGGCTTGACATTCCCGGTCAATATCTGGTGAATTTTACCGGGAATAGAAGCATTAACGGAATTACATGCCCTCCCTTGATCCCCAAGACATCCGCCTGCTGACCCTGTTGCAACAGGACGCCAAACGCTCGACCCAAGAGTTGGCCGAGGCAGCGGGCATGTCATCGTCGCCCACCTGGCGCCGCGTGCGCAAACTGGAAAAAGACGGTGTGATCGACCGTATCGTCGCCCTGCTGAACCCCAAGAAACTGGGGCTGAACACGCGTGCCTATGTGCATGTGTCGCTGGTCGACCACACGGAACCCAGCATCCGCGCCTTTGACGATTTCGTCGCGCGTGAAGACCAGATCGTCGAATGCTGTTCGATCACCGGCGCAGATGATTACCTGTTGAAAGTCGTCGCCACCGACCCCGAAGCGTTAGAGACCTTCCTGATGCAGAAAATCCTGGCTTTGGGCATCGTGCGCTCCTCGACCACCCACTTTGTGCTGCGACAAAAGAAACACGCGACCGCCCTGCCTCTGGACCTTGGCTGATCCAATCCTTATATGTTCGCTCAGGATTTAATGGGACACGCGCGATGAACACCGAAACGCCCGACCGCCTGGAAGGCGAGCCGCTGATCAAACCCTCGACCACGGATCACCCGCTGTATGATGCGGTGATCGAAGCCTGCCGGTCTGTCTATGACCCGGAAATCCCGGTCAACATCTATGATCTGGGGCTGGTTTATACCGTTGAAATCAGTGACGAAAATGTTGTTGACGTGATCATGACCCTGACCGCACCGGGCTGCCCCGTTGCCGGTGATATGCCCGGCTGGCTGGCCGAAGCGATTGAACCGATGGCCGGCGTAAAGCAGGTCAACGTGTCCCTGACCTGGGAGCCGCCCTGGGGCATGGAGATGATGTCAGACGAAGCCCGCCTGGAACTGGGCTTCATGTAAGTCGCCGCAACCCTTTTTGGGTGCGAAACAGCAAACGCAACCCCAAAAGGTTGCATAAAGCATTTCGCAACCTATAATGGTTGCGAAATGACCGACAAGCAAACCCATATCGCCGTCCTGACCGGGGACATCATCGGCTCCACCCAGTTGGCGCCCGGTGACCTGACCCGTGCCTTCGACGCCCTGTCCGCTTGTGCCGATACCCAAGCAGAGTGGCACGGCGAAGATCTGCACTTTACCCGCCAACGCGGGGATGGCTGGCAGGTCCGGTTGGCCCGCCCGACGTTTGCTCTGCGTTCGGCGCTGGCCTTTCGGGCTGCCCTGCGCTGCGAGGGGAAAGAGTTCTCAACCTTTATGGCGGTGGCAGAGGGGATGGCGGCACCAGCTTTGCCGGACGGCAACCTGAATGCAGCGTCTGATCCCGTGTTTATTGATAGTGGGCGACTTTTGGACCAATTGAAGACCAGATACCTGAGCAATGAAATGAGGCATCTAGATACCGGAGGCATCGGCGCAGCTTTCATCTTAGCAGATTACATTTCACAAAGTTGGACCCCAGCACAAGCTGCTGCCATACAGCCAATGTTGGTGCCGGGTGAACAGCCAAGCCATTCTGAAATTGCGCGCGCGCTAGGCAAATCACGTCAGGCTGTGAGCAAGGCGTTGGAGGGGGCTGGCATTGTAGCTTTTTGGAGTTCATTGGACGCCATCGAAGAAGATGGAGCACACAATGTTTGAAACCTTCACCGCCCTGCTCTTCGCCCACGTCCTTGCCGATTTCGTGTTTCAGACCGATTGGATCAACGCCAACAAGCGCAAAGCCCCTGTCCTGCTCCTGCATGCGCTGATCGTGCTGATCACCGCGCAACTGGCCACTGGCCGCTATGATGCGCCTGAGCTGCTGATACTGGCTGGCGCGCATCTGGTGATTGATGCGGTGAAAAGCCGGGGCGGGTTTCGCTCGCTCACCGCGTTTGGGCTGGACCAAGCCGCGCATATCCTGACCATTCTGGCGATTGCGGCCTATGCGCCGACCCTGTGGGGCACATGGCCTGATGCCACCCTGCCCCTGATGGCTCTGACCGGGGGGCTGATCATCGCCACCCGCGTCGGTGGATTTGCCATCGGGTTGTTGATGAAACCCCATTCAATGCGCATTCGAAACAATGGCTTGCGCGGAGGCGGCTGGACCATCGGCGTGCTGGAACGCGGCCTGGTTTTCCTGCTGATCCTGGCGGGTCTGCCGCTGGGCGTCGGCTTTTTGATCGCCGCAAAATCGATCCTGCGCTTTGGCACCGCCAGCCGCGATCAGCGCAGTGCCGAATATGTGATCATTGGCACGCTGGCCAGCTTTGGCTGGGCCATAATCGCCGCCTTTGCCACACAGGGGCTTTTGACACTTCTACCGCCGCTTGAGATTGCTGCGCTCAACCCCTAGATTGGGGGGAAGCGAAAAGGATCACACGATGTTCTCCATCCCCGGCAAACAGGCCGTTACCATGACCGACAAGGCGGCGGCGCAGATCGCCAAGCTGATGGCGAAAGACGGCCACAAGGGTCTGCGCATTGGCGTCAAGAAAGGCGGCTGTGCGGGCATGGAATACACCATGGAATACGTCAATGACGTTGATCCACTGGACGAAGTCGTGGAACAGGATGGCGCGCGGGTGATGATCGCCCCCATGGCGCAGATGTTCCTGTTCGGCACGCAGATTGATTACGAAGTCTCGTTGCTGGAAGCCGGGTTCAAGTTCAAGAACCCCAATGTGACCGAGGCCTGTGGCTGCGGCGAATCGATCAAATTCGACGAGTCTCTGGCCCAGTCCTGAACGTCGCGCCATGAGTGTGTCTGACGCCGATATCGCCTTTGCGCTGGAGCTGTTTGACGGCATCGGCCCGCTGACCACCCGCAAGATGATGGGCGGTCTGTGCATTTACGCCGAGGGCACGATTTTCGCCATGGTGCATTCTGACGGTGCGATCCTGCTTAAGGGGCATGACGCCTTCAAGGATATGCTGACCGGCGCTGGCTGGCAGCCCTGGACCCAAGCGCGCAAGGATGGCACGGCGTCCTCGATGCCCTACTGGTATCTGCCGGACGATGTTCTGGAGGACCCGGATCTGGCAACGGATTGGGCGCGACAGGCCCTGGCGACGCTCTGACCCCTTTGCCCCGGCGCTGATCCACGCTATCCCTGCATCAAAGCAATTTGGAGGCATGGACATGCGGCGTAAACTGGCAGCAGGCAACTGGAAGATGAACGGCACGGGCGCGGGTCTGGATCAGGTCGCCGCCCTCAAGATCGCCCACCCGGCCCCCGGTGTTGATATCCTGCTGTGCCCGCCCGCGACCCTGCTTGCGCGCATGTCCGATGTGGCAGGCGACAGCATCGCTACTGGCGGACAGGATTGCCATGAAAACGTCAGTGGGGCGCATACCGGCGACACCTCGGCGGCGATGCTGGCCGATGCGGGTGCGCAATACGTCATTCTGGGCCATTCCGAACGCCGCCAGGACCACGGCGAAAGCGACACCGACGTGCGTCACAAGGCGCTGGCGGCCCTGTCTGCCGGTCTGAAATGCGTCATTTGCGTCGGCGAAAGCCTGGCCGAGCGCGAACATGCCAACACGCTGGACATCATCGCCGGGCAACTGGCGGGATCCATCCCCGACACCGTCACTGGCGAAAACCTGGTCGTCGCCTATGAGCCGATCTGGGCCATCGGCACCGGCAAAATCCCGACGCTGGATCAAATCGGCGAAGTGCATGATTTCATCCGCGACCGTCTGGAAAAACGCTTTGGCCCCGGCGTCGGGCGGTCGACCCGCATTCTTTATGGCGGCTCGGTGAAACCGTCGAATGCGGCCGAGATTTTCGCCGTGTCCAATGTGGACGGTGCGCTGGTCGGAGGTGCCAGCCTGAAGGCAGACGATTTTTCCCCGATCATCACAGCGCTTGAAAACGCCTGATCAGATGTCTCGCGCCCTGCCCAGTATGGCCAGTGTGCCCAGTGTGC
>DFBF01000007.1 GCA_002367285.1 Rhodobacteraceae bacterium UBA3087
TGAACCTGGACCGCGTGCCGCGCACCATCTATGCCGGTGATGCAGGGGCCGAAGGCGAGATGAAGCCGCTGATCGACAGCGCCGATGCCGCTTATGTCATCGATGGCAACAAGATGGGCACCATGACCAAAGTGTCCAAATGGGCCTATGGCGACGCCGCCGCTGCCCAAGCCGCCGCGGACGTCTCCGAAGGGGCGGTCGTGACCGACTTTGATGGCGCGCTGCGCACCGCCTATGCCGACATGGCTGAAGACACGATTGGCATCCGTAAACGCCGCGCTGAGCGCCGCAACCGCGCTGCCAATTAAACCTTTGCTCGGCCCTGCCTTCGCGGCGGGGCCGAGTCCTTCTGCGAACAGGAGCAAATCCATGTGTACTCATCACAGCCACGCCCCCCGCCCTCTGCACAGCCGTCCTCTGCACAGCCGTCGCCGCATTCTGTCCGGCCTGGCCGCCGCCACCGCGCTCAGCGCGCTGCCGCTGCGCCCGGCGCTTGCTGCCGCAAGCCCGATTGACCTGCCGCCCCCAGGGCCGCGCGACACCTGTCCGGTCTGCGGCATGTTCGTGTCGAAATACCCCGAATGGGTCGCCACGGTGCTGTATGACGATGGCAATGCGGTGCATTTTGACGGTGCCAAGGATTTCTTCAAATACCTGGCCGACATGCCCAAATACGCCCCCGACCGTGCGGTGGAGCAGATCACCGGCATGGGGGTAACCGAATATTACGGGCTGAAGATGGTTGAGGCACGTTCGGCACAATATGTCATTGGGTCAGATACTTATGGCCCGATGGGGCATGAATTGATCCCCCTGATGACCGATCTGGATGCGGCTGATTTCATGAAAGACCACGCGGGAAAACGCCTGTTGGGCTTTGATGACGTCACGCCCGAAATTCTGGCTGGCCTTGACCAAGGCACGTTTGAATGACACCCGCCCGCCGCCCGACAACGCCGGTTTTTGCCGCGCTTGGCCTGCTTGTGGCAGGGCTGGGTCTGGCGGCGATCCATGTGGCCGTTCGGGCGCCGGGTGAACGCGCGCGCCTGGCCGAAAGCACACGTCTGGTCAAGGTGCTGGGTCTGACCGATCTGGCCCTGTTTACCGAGGCACGGTATACCCGCCATCCGTCGATGGCCGACCTTCACACCGCGTTTCAGGACAATCCGATGTCGTTTGAACATTTCCCGTCAGGCCTGTTCATTGCCCCACCGGCCCACCTTCCTGGTGGCCAGATCGGGCAGAGCGAAAAGGACTTTCCCCAATGACCCCCTGGCTGCGCCGCCAACGTGCTCTGGCCGACTATACCCTGTCCGCGCTGGGTCGCCGAAAGGGCAAGAATATCAGCCTTGTGGTGATCTATGCGCTGATCGTTTTTCTGGTTGCTTCGATCATGATGTTTTCATCGGGCATGCGCCGCGAGGCCGACTTGGTTTTGTCCGAGGCGCCCGAACTGATCGTGCAGCAACTGACCCTGGGGCGTCACGAGCTGATCGCGGGGGGCGAGGTTGAAAAGCTGGCCGCCATTCGCGGCGTGACTGCGGCCAAGGGACGGCTGTGGGGGTATTATTACGATCGGTTGAACGGGGCGAATTATACCGTGATGGTGCCGGATGATCCGACGATCAAGCTGGAACAGGGCCAGGCCATTCTGGGCGAAGCCATCCCGCGCAGCCGGGGCCTGTCCTGGGAGGGCGCGCCGCTGTTCCTGAGCCGCTTTGAGGGTGATCTGGTGAAGTTCGACGTGGTCGACACCCTGTCCCATGACAGCGCGCTGGTCAGCGCCGATCTGATGTTGATCACCGAACAGGACTTTCGCGATTTCTTTGGTCTGGCGCCGGATGTTTACACCGATATTTCGGTCAGTATCCGCAACGAACGCGAAATTGCGACGATCATCGCAAAGGCTGAAAAGGTGATGCCCAAGGCGCGATTTGTCACCCGGGCCGACATCTCGCGCACCTATCAGAAACTGTTCGATTGGCGCGAGGGGTTGCTGGTCACGCTGGCCATTGCCGCGATCCTGGCCTTTGGCATTTTTGCCGCCGAAAAGGCGTCGGGCCTGTCAGCCGAAGAGACGCGCGAAATCGGTATTCTCAAGGCAATCGGCTGGGACACGGGCGATGTCATTGCCATGAAGCTGTGGGAGGGGGCGCTGGTGTCTGTCGGCGCTTTTCTGACGGGCGCGGTTGCGGCCTATGTGCATGTGTTTCTGGGCGGGGCCGGGTTGTTTGCGCCGGTGCTCAAGGGCTGGTCGGTGCTGTATCCGGATTTCGCCCTGACGCCGCAGATTGACGTCTTGCAACTGACCACCCTGTTTCTGGTGACGGTGCTGCCCTATGTGGCCGCCACCCTGGTTCCAATCTGGCGGGTTGCCACGGGCGACCCCGACCAGGTGATGCGTTAAGGAGTGCGCGCCATGATTACCCTTTCCGCCGTCACCAAGCTGTATAACGAAGGCCGTCCGAACCAGATGGCCGCTTTGGACGGGATTGACCTGACGGTGCCGGGCGACGCCGTTACCGTGCTGACCGGGCCCAGCGGGTCGGGCAAGACGACGCTGTTGTCGCTGATCGGCTGCATGGCGCGGCCCACATCGGGGCGCGTTCATCTGAACGGTGACATGGTGTCGGGCCTGCCCGAAAGTTTCCTGACCGGGTTGCGACGCACCACCTTCGGGTTCGTCTTTCAGCGGTTCAACCTGGTGCGCGGTCTTTCCGTCATCGAAAACGTGCGCCTGCCGGCGGTGCCGCTTGGCCCGGATCACGTGGAATTGACCGAACGCGCCATGGCGCGGCTGGAACACCTGGGGCTGGCCGACAAGGCCGATATTCCCGTTGAATACCTGTCGGGTGGCGAAACCCAGCGCGCCGCGATTGCCCGCGCCCTGATCAATGACGCGCCGATCCTGATTGCGGATGAGCCGACCGCGAACCTTGATACGGTTCTGGTGAACCGGTTTCTGGATATTGTCGCCGACCTGCGCGCCGAGGGGCGCACGGTGATCATGACCAGCCACGATCCGCGTATCTTTACCGCCAGCCTGGTCGACAATGTGGTGCGCATGGTTGATGGGCGTCTGGACACAGAGGAGGCCCCGGCGTGATCTTTCAGACCCCCATCATGGCGCTTTTACTGGTGTCGGGCCTGGCCGGGCTTGTCGCGCTGTGGAGCGCCTGGTTCGGGCTGCGTGTGCTGCGCCGCTGGAACCTGGCCGATGGCAGTCGGGAACAGCTGGAAATGGAGCGTCAGACGCATCTGATTTCGACCCTGTTCGGTTTTGTCATGCTGGCCGAGGCGCTGGCGCTTTTGCTGTTCGTCTATAATGCCGACCGGATGGCCAACCTGTTCGTTGGCGCCATGTGCGCGGTGGGCACGCTGAATGTGAATGAATACGGCTTTCCGGCACTGTATCTGAAGGTCGCGACCTTTTTTGCTGCGGCGGTATGGTTGATTGTCGACCGGGCCGACCGGGCCGGGCGCGACTATCCGCTGACGCGCGTGAAATATGCGGGCATTATCCTTTTGGCACCGTTAATCCTGGCGGGCGGCGCGGTTGAGCTGACATATTTCGCGGGGCTGGAGACCGATGTTATCACCTCGTGCTGCTCAAAACTGTTCACCCCGGCGAATGAGGGGTTGAGTTCGGAAGTGACCGGCCTGCCGCCCGCGTTGGCGCTGTGGCTGCTGGGGGGATCTGGGCTGGCTGTCGCCCTGAGCGGTGCGGCCAGCCTGTGGTGGGGCCGGGGCCAGATGCTGTTCGCGGTGTCGGGTGTTGTGCTGTTCTTTGTGGCGCTGGCGGCGATCATTTCGATCATCTCGCTGTATGTCTATGACCACCCGAACCACCATTGTCCGTTCTGTCTGTTGCAGCCAGAACATGGCTATTATGGCTATGTTCTGTATCTGCCGCTGTTCTTCGGCACGGCGCTGGCGCTGGGTGCGGGGGTGTTGCAGGTGTTTGTCGGGCGTCCCTCGTTGCGTGACATCCTGCCCGCCCGGATCCGCAAGCTGATTGGCTTGTCCATGGTGGCCTTTGGGCTGTTTGGTCTGGCAACAATCTGGGCCATCGTCAGTTCACAACTGATCGTGTTTGGTTAGATCCCGTGGACATTCACTTTGCGGCAATGAGGGCGCGACAAGGTTCCGGTTAGCTGCATAGCTGCAATCGGTTTTATCATATCGTGTCGCTATGCCTCTGTATTCCTTGATCTTTACAAAGTAGGTTTCAGCCAAATGCCTTCATTTGTAGACCACGGCGTCATAGGCACGCATGTATTTGCGGTTCGGTTTTGGTGCGATCACAGAGGTTGCGCCATGCTTGTCCAGGTCTTCCAGCAGTCAGTTCGCGTCAAACGCCTTGTCGGCAAGCAACGCGTCGAACGAGACGCCCCTGATCCCCTCAACTCCGCCCGTTGCCTTTTGGTGAACCGAAACGGTGGCGCCGTCCATTGCCCGACAGGTGATCATGCAGAGATCTGCCGAGAGGGGATGAGCACATATTCGAGATCAGGGTTACCGCGCANNCGAAACTGAGCGTTCTCGTTGCCAAAAGCGGGCGGCAGATCGCGCTACGGTGAGCCGGTTCGCACCAGCCAGAACACGGCTTCGAGAAAGAGCCGATTGTTCTTTGCGGTCGCTCCGGCGTCGCGGACCTCCCCCGGAAGATGCGCTTCAAGCCGTCGCCAAACCCGATCCGTCACCACAAAATGTTGCTCGTTCGCTCAAACCTCCATTTTGAAAGCTTGAGTCAGAAATCAGGCACAATGGGCATCCTGATTGTCCACAGGCCCTAGTAGTCGCGTTCAAAAAAGATGCCGATCCCGGTGTCGCCATCTGATGAGACCTGCCCGCGCACGGTGACGTCCGGGATGACGGTCAGGTTCAGGTTGATGTCGGTCTGTCCATCGGTGCCGACGTTGACATCCGAATACAGATTGTCGGACAGATAGGCACCTGCGCGCAGGCTGATCTGGCTGTCATCACCGGTGGTCACGTCCAGATCACCCAGGCCAAAACCAGTTCGCAGGCGGCTGATGGTGCCCGCTCCGCCATGGCCCGACAGGGTCGCCACCGCCGAGGCCAGCTTTAACGCCTGAAACGGCGAGATGTGCGTCAATCCCTGGCCAAAGACCAGTCGAGCCAGGATTTCATCCTCGGGCAGGTCGGGCGATGACGTAAAGCTGACCAGCGGGTCCGTAGCCGGGCCTTCGATCGAAATCAGGATGCTGACGTCCTCAATCTCGGTTTTCGCTTTGATCAGGATATAGGGCGCAAGGCTGCCTTGCAGGGTCGCGGTGGCTTCGGTCAGGATCAGGCGATTGCCCAACAGGTCCAGCCGACCGCGGATCAATTGGAACCCACCCTGGGCTTCAATCCGGCGCGTGGTGCCGCCAATGCGCAGCGCGCCGCCCAGTTCGGCGTCCAGCCCGCGCCCGCGCAGAAACACCTGATCAGGGGCCGATATGGTCAGATCCAGCGCAAAGACAGTGCCGCCATGGGGGCGCGCGCCCTGGCCTGTCAGACCGGCCCGTGCACGGGTGGCCTGAACGTCTGCCGAGGCGCCAATGTGGGTCAGCTCTGGCAGGCTGCCATCGACCCCGAACCCGGTTTCAGGGATGCGCAGTTCGACCGCTGCAAGGTCGATGGTTCCGGCCAGCAGGGCGCCTTGGGTCAAGGGACCATCAAGCGTAACGATGCCGTTTGCGACTGTGTCATACAGCGTCGGGTCGGTCAGCCCGACCCTGTCGACACGGATCGTCAGGTGGGCGGCGTGGGGGGCGGTCAGGCCGATCGGGCCGGACAGCGAAACCTGCCCGCCTGAAGACACTGCCGCCGTCGTTTCAATGCGCGCCTGTTGGTTCGCGATGCGCACCGTGGCATTGATCGGGTCCAGCGACATGCGCAGATGCGGCAGGGCCGCGCGCGCACCATTCACCGTAACGGTTCCTGACAGCGCGGCCAGCGTCGGCGCGCCGTTCAGCGCCAGATCGTACACCGCCAACCCATCCAGCTGTCGGGGCGCGATGAACGGGTTTGCCAGCGCCAAGGGCGCGCGGCCACGCAGCGCCAGATTGGCCGAGGCACCATTTGCCGCCACAACACCAGAGACGTTCATATCCGTGCCACCCGGCCCCGCCCCAGCAAGCGCCACCTGCCACCCGGCCTCAGTTTGCTGGGCGTGACCGTCTGTCGTAAAGGCCCCCGACAGGCCGGGAACGACAACGCCCAGATCGCGCATACGGGCTGTAAACTGCAAGGCACCGTCATCGGCTGTGGTCACCTGAGCGCTCAGCTCTGGTGTAGCCAGATCAAGGTCGTCGATGTGGATCGTTCCGTTCCCATCGCGCTGCACCGCGAAACGTGCCTGGCTGTCCCCGGCGGTCAGCCTGTCATAGCTGCCCAGCCCAAAGCCCAGATCGCGCCCGGTCAGGGTTCCGCCAAGCGTGGACACCTGTGTGGCCGCGTTGAATTGCCCCTGCACGCTGAGCGTGGTGCCGCCCGACAGCGACCGCCCCGCCAGGCGGGAATAGGCGGCCAGGCTGCCAACCTGTGCCTCGATTCCGCCTTGGATCAGGGACAGGCCATCGCGCCCAAGGATCACCTGACCAGACAGGGTCGCAACGGTATCCCCGGGTGCCGCTGCGCTCAGGTCGACCTGCCAAATATCATCGGTTTGCGCCATGGTGCCATCCAGTGACAG
>DFBF01000139.1:0-1574 GCA_002367285.1 Rhodobacteraceae bacterium UBA3087
GTCATGCCAATGGGCGACATGGGCACAGAAAACCGGCTGGACCAATACTGGCCGCTGTCCGAGTTGCGCAAGACATTAGGCCAGCACTATTCGCTGAGCGACCTGTCCGACAACACGGGCGGCCCGGCGCGATATGTGCGGGTTGAAGAAACCGGGCAACGCATTGGTTTCATTACACCTATGACGCATAACTTCTGCGAAAGCTGCAACCGCGTGCGGCTGTCGTGCACCGGGCAATTCTATACCTGCCTGGGCCATGACGGCATGTCAGATCTGCGTGGACCTTTGCGCGAAAGCAGCGATGACGCGCATCTGATTGCGGCGATCCAGGCCGGTATCGGGCTGAAACCCAAGGGCCACGATTTCGACTATTCCCGTCAGGACATCCAGGGTCAGACCCTGCGCCACATGAACCACACGGGCGGCTAACCCGATACCAACAGGAAAACGGCCCGCAGGGATGTCCCACGGGCCGTAGCACGCACCAATCACAGTCAAGCGTGCGCGCCTGCGCGCACTCCGCTGGATTGCTTTGCCTAAGCCGCTGGCATCCGGCTTTCAATGATTTCCGCCCACCAGGAACAGCCCGCTGGGATCACATCATCGTCGAAATTGTATTCCGGGTGGTGCACCATTGCCGTGTCGCCATTGCCGACCAGAATGTAAGCCCCTGGGCGCGCCTCCAGCATATAGGCAAAGTCTTCGCCGCCCATGATCGCGGCGGCATGGATGGTGTCTTTGCCGGACACTTTCGCGGCCACGCCCGCGGCAAATTCCGTCTGTTCCTCGCTGTTTACCATCACCGGATATCCACGAGTGTAGTTCACGGTCGCGGTGGCGCCAAAGGCCTCGGCGGTGGCGGTGGCCAGTTTGATCAGGCTGGTTTCTGCCAAGTCGCCCACATCCGCGTCATGGGTGCGCACGGTGCCCTTCAACAATACGTGTTGCGGAATCACATTGTGGGCCTCGCTTTCGGTGCGAAAGGTGCAGGTCGACACCACCACCGAATGCAGCGGGTTGACGTTGCGCGCAGCAATCGACTGTAATGCCATGACAATATGGGCCGCGACCAGGGTTGTGTCGATCGTCTCATGCGGCTTGGCGGCGTGCCTGCCCTTGCCTTCGACGTGGATTTCGAACTGATCTGCGGCGGCGAAAAACGCTCCGGGGCGAATGGCGAATTCCCCCAGCGGCAGGCCCGGCATATTGTGCATGCCATAGACCTCGTCGATGGAAAACTGCTCCATCATGCCGTCATCGACCATCTCCTTGCCACCGCCACCGCCCTCTTCGGCGGGCTGAAAGATCACCACGCAGGTGCCGTCAAAGTTGCGCATTTCCGCCAGGTATTTCGCGGCCCCCAGCAACATGGCCGTGCGCCCCAGACCGGTGACGATGTCATCCACCCCGAACGCCTTTAGCTTGTCAGCAACCAACGCCGAGGTCCGGTGCATGTCAAACAACAGTTCTGGATTGGCGTCTCTACTCTCCAGTTGCCATCAAAGGTTGGGGCCCAATTCCAGTTTTGAGCCGTCCGAAAATCGGCCCAACCGAAAACGGGTCAGGTCATGTCC
>DFBF01000139.1:1623-4358 GCA_002367285.1 Rhodobacteraceae bacterium UBA3087
ATGGTCAACCACAGGCACAACATCGGGCATGACGTCGATCATGCCAGCCCAGGCGCGGGTAATTCCAACTGGACCACCCTCCTGAAATATCGCGGAAAAATCGCGGGCCAGCTGGGCCACCTTGGTCGAATTTGGCGCCGGGTTCAGCACGCGCACCGCCTCGAACGGAGATATGTCATCGCCCGCCCAACGTCGCGCCGTGCCCCATGCATCCGGAAAGCCCTTGGGCGCCTTGGGCAGGTATTTCGTGCCCAGCGGGTCGGCCAAAAGCTGTGGCATGAACCGGGCAAAAGCGCGAAAGGCGTCGGGCCCGATGAACAGCTCGTGAAACCCGCTTGGCGCCAGTGTATAGCCACCATCGGCGCGGCGGCGAAACGCCAGGTGTCCGTCCACCGCGCCGCCCTGAAACACGTCAGGCAAAGGCGCCGTCTGGGCAACGGTTGCGCGCACGGACAATTGCGGGATCGACACGCCGTGGCGGCGCAGGAACAGCGCAGACCACGCCCCGCCCGCCAGCACCACGCGGTCGGTGCGGATACGCCCTGTTTCCGTCACGACGCCGGTGACGCGCCCGGCTTCGATGTCCAACAGGCGTACGGCGCAGCCCTCGCGAAGGATCGCACCCTCTTGCGCGGCCAGACGGGCCAATGCGGGCACGGCCAGAAACGGTTCGGCGCGCATGTCCGATGGCGTCCATAACGCGCCTGCCCAACTGCGGGCAGCGGTGGGGATAAGATCGCCGACCTCGGCCCCGTTCAGGATGCGTGTGTCCAGATCATGGGCACGCGCGTGCTGCATCCAGTCTTCATACGCGGCGATTTCATCGGATTTTTCGGCCAAAAAGGCCACGCCGACCTGTTTCAGACCGATATCGGTATCGACCTGCCGGGCCAGCACGCGCCACAGGTCATGAGCCTCGCGCATGATCGGGATCTCGGCCGGGTCACGCCCCTGAGTGCGGATCCAGCCCCAGTTGCGCGACGACTGTTCGCCCGCAATGCGCCCCTTTTCCAGCAACACGACTTTTTTCCCGGCGCGGGCCAGATACAGCGCCGTGGTTACCCCGATCACGCCACCGCCGATGACCACCACATCACAGGCGTCAGGTAGATCGCCGGCATGCTCTCCCCCCTGTTGATCAGAGATCGGAAATGGCTTCATTGCGCCAACATGTCCACCATGTTCTCCATAAATTTCCACCCCGCGTTGAATTCTGAAATCTCAATGAATTCATTTGGTTGGTGGGCCTGTTCGATGTTGCCGGGGCCGCAGACCACGGCGGAATATCCTTCGTCCTGGAACTGCCCGGCTTCGGTTGCATAGCTGACCACGTGGGTCGCGTTGTCGCCGGTCAGACGGCGGGCGACCGCTTCGGCCTCGCCGTCCGTTTCGGGGCGCAGACCAGGTACGGCAAAACGGTCGGTCACATCAATGCGCGTGTCGGGTTGGATCGCTTGCATCGCGGCCTCGATGCGTTCGACTTCCGCCATATACAGCGCGCGCCAGTGGTCTGGATTATCGGTCGGCACACAGCGGAACGCCATGGTGAACAGGCAATCCTTGGCGGTGATATTGTTCGCCGTGCCGCCCTGCACCGTGCCCACATGAGACGTGGTCCAGGGCGGGTTGAACATGGCTGCGATCGGGTCCTTGTCGGCCAAGGCGACCGCGTCGTTCATGCGCGTGGCCCAGTCGATCAGGCGCGCGGCCTCGTGAACCGCAGACACGCCGGTGTGCATCAGCGACGAATGCACCTCGAACCCACGCACATGAGTTTCCAGCCCCAGCCCACCCTTGTGGCCGGTGACGACTTTCATCTCGCTGGGCTCACCAATGATGGCGGCGGCGGCGCGGGGCAAACGCCCGGCCATTTCGCGGATCATGCGCGGGGCGCCGACACAGCCGACCTCTTCGTCATAACTCAGCGCGATTTGCAGCGGGCGTTTCACGCCGCGTTCCAGCGCCAGCGGTACGGCAGCCAGGGCCAGCGCATCGAACCCTTTCATGTCGCAGGTGCCACGGCCGTACAGCCGCCCGCCCTTTTCAACCACGTCGAACGGGTCAGTGTCCCAGGCCTGGCCTTCGACCGGTACCACATCGGTGTGGCTCGACAGCACGACGCCGCCTTCGACCTCGGGGCCGACATTGGCGTACAGGTTCGCCTTGGTGCCATCGTCGGAATAGACCCGATGGGCGCGTACGCCATAGCTGGCCAGATAGTCTTCGACCCAGTTCACCAATTCCAGATTGCTGACTGCGCGTGCAAAGCTGGGCCACGCGCAGCCCGGTTGTTGATCTGATCGTTGAACGTATGCCGCAAACCCTGTGGGTGGTGGGCATGTCCTATGTGGTCGGCATATTGATCGCCATTCCCATCGGCGTCATCTCGGCCTATCGGCAATACAGCTGGCTTGATCAGCTTGGCACCTTTGTCAGCATGGTCGGCTTTTCGGTGCCAACCTTTTTCACCGGCGTCTTGATGATCGTCATCTTTGCGATAAAGCTGGAATGGTTTCCGTCGATCTATGACACCACGCACAAGGTGGTGGACTGGGCCAGTTTCAAGTTCCAGATCCGCCAGATGGCCATGCCGGTGTTCGTGTTGGCGCTGTATAACGCGGCCCAGATCAGCCGTTTCATGCGAGCCAGCATGTTGGACAACCTGAACCAGGATTATGTGCGCACGGCGCGGGCCAAGGGCGTCAAGGAACGCACGGTTCCGCTGGTCCATGTGC
>DFBF01000139.1:4371-7961 GCA_002367285.1 Rhodobacteraceae bacterium UBA3087
GCGCAACAGCCTGATCCCGGTCGTCACCGTGATTGCCCTGGGCGTGCCGCAGGTGTTTGGTGGCGCCATCATCACCGAACAGGTGTTCAAGGTGAACGGGCTGGGCCAATTGCTGATCATCGGCATTCAGGGCGCTGACATCCCGCTGGTTCAAACCCTGACCTTTCTCTTTGCGGTGCTGATTGTGCTGTTCAACCTGGTGGCCGACGTCTTGTACGGCATTCTTGACCCGAGGATCCGCTATGACTGAGCCAATCACGATCGAAACCGAGCCGACCCAACCGCTGACCAGTCAGTGGAAAGACATCTGGAGCCAGTTTCGCACCCACAAGGGCGCGATGATCGGCATGGCGTTCTTTCTGTTGGTGTCATTGGCCGTGATCCTGGGGCCGTGGCTGTGGCATCTTGAACCCAACACGCTGGACATCCGCAACAAGAACCAAGGCCCGTCCCTGGCTCATCCCATGGGCACGGATCAGCTGGGGCGCGACACCTTTGCCTCCGTGCTGCAAGGCGGGCGGGTGTCGCTTTTGGTGGGGGTAACTGCGATGCTGTTGTCGCTGGTGTTGGGCACGCTGGTGGGTGTGCTGGCCGGGTATTTCAAAAAGCTTGACGGGTTCCTGATGCGGTTTACCGATCTGTTCCTGGCCCTGCCCCTGTTGCCGCTGCTGTTGGTCATCATCATGCTGTGGCGCGACACGCTGCGCGCCTGGTTCGGGCCGGAAACCGGGATTTTCCTGTTGATCGTCTTTGTCATCGGCATCACCAGCTGGATGCAGACCGCGCGGATCGTGCGCGGTGATGTGCTGGCGATCAAGGAACAGGAATTCGTGCTGGCCGCGCGGTCAATCGGCACCACGCCGCGCCGCATGATCAGCCGCCACATCCTGCCCAATGTGATGTCGCCCATCATGGTGTCCGCCACGCTGGGCATCGCCAATGCGATCATCACCGAAAGCGCGCTGTCGTTTCTGGGGCTGGGGTTTCCGTCCGATTTCCCGACCTGGGGACGCCTGTTGTATGATTCCACCAACTATATGACACTGAACCCGGAACGGGTGATCTGGCCCGGTCTGGCGATCTCGCTGACCGTGTTGTCGGTGAACTATATCGGTGACGGGCTGCGCGATGCGCTGGATCCACGCATTCGGGGTCGCTAGGGCGAAAAAGAACATTGCGAAACATGGAACGGCGTCCCTCGGGGTGCTGTTCTGCTTTTCAGCGCCCAGACAGAACAGCGATCCGACACATCAGACCAAGACGAAACACAGTTCCACCTTGCGCGCCTTAATCACATATTCACATGCTTGAAAACGGAGCATACGCGCGGCACATGGGAAATAATTCCAATTCGCGGAGATCCCCCATGTTTGACGCTCTCGGTTTCGAAACCCTCACCCCCGGCCAGGCCGCCATTGGCCTGGGTCTGATCCTGGGTCTGGCCTTTGGCGCCTTGGCCGAGATCACACGGTTTTGCCTGCGCCGCGGGTTGGTCACCGGACCAGACCGCAAACAGGCACTGGCAACATGGCTGGTCGCGCTGGTCGCCGCCCTGATCGGCACGCAGATCGCTGTGGCTTACGGCGTGTTGGACTTTGCCGACCACCGGTTTCACGCCCCCGCCCTGCCCGTTCTGGCGATCACATTGGGCGGGCTGGCCTTTGGCGCAGGCATGGTGCTGACGCGCGGCTGCGTGTCGCGGCTGACCGTTCTCAGCGCCTCGGGTAACCTGCGGGCTGTGACGGTTCTGGCCACGTTCGCCCTGACGGCGCATGCGACGTTGAAAGGCATTCTGTCACCGATCCGCACGACCCTGGGCGCCGTCACCATCAACGCGCCCACCCTGCCCGGCGCACCCTGGCTGTGGACCGGGCTAATCGTGCTGGCCGTTACCGTAGTGGTGGCGCGCGCAGGGGTCAAACCCTTGACGCTGGGGCTGGCCGTCGCGCTTGGCCTGCTGGTCCCTGCGGGCTGGCTGGGCACCGGTTTCGTGCTGTTTGACGATTTTGACCCGATCGCGTTCGAGAGCCTCAGCTTCACCGCCCCCTGGTCGGAAACCCTGTTCTGGACCGTCGCGTCCACCGCCGTGCCCGCAGGCTTTGGCACCGGGTTGATCGGCGGCGTGCTGCTGGGCGCCTTTACGCTGGCGATCCTGTCGGGGCGGTTCCAGTGGCAGAGCTTTGAAACCCCGCGCCAGACGGGCCGTTACATTGCGGGTGGTGCGCTGATGGGCGTCGGAGGCGTCTTGGCCGGGGGCTGCACCGTCGGGGCTGGCCTGTCCGGGGTGGCCACCTTGTCGGCCGCCGCCATGCTGGCATTGGTCGCCATCGCTGCGGGCGCGCGCCTGATGGATCGCGCCCTCAGCCGTGCCCTCAGCCGTGCCCTCAGTGCCCCATCTTCTTTCGAATCCGGCGCACCATCAGCCACACCACAAGCACAACCGGCAGCGTAAGCGCGCCGGTCATCAGGTCCTTGCTGACGCCAATCGCTTTGCTGAGCGGATATAGGAAATAGCTGGCCAGGTTCAGCGCATAGTAACTGATCGCCACGACCGACAGGCCTTCGACCGTCTGTTGCAAACGCAGCGCCAGGTCGGCGCGCCGGTCCATGCTTTCCAACAGGGCCTGGTTCTGCGCGCTGCGTTCGACGTCCACACGGGTCCGCAACAGGTCGCCCGCCCGCATGGCGCGTTCAGCCATGGTTGCCAACCGACCTTCCGCGCTTTTGACGGTGCGCATGGCCGGGTCAAACCGGCGCATCATGAATTCGGTGAATGTCTGACGCCCACCAAACCGTTCCTCGCGCATAACCTCAATGCGTTGGTGCACGATGGCCTCATAGGCCCCGGTTGCACCAAAGCGAAAACTGGTTTTCGCCATCAGGTCTTCCAGCTCGGCGCTGATCTGCAACAGATCGCTCAGCGTGCCCTCGGCAGGATCAGCCGCCCCCATCGCGCCCACCAGGTGGCTGAGGTTACCGTCAATGTCCCCCAGCCGCTGCGACAGGGTCCGCGCGCGCGCAAGCCCCAGCATCGACATGGTCTTGTAGGTCTCGACCTCGCACACCCGTTGAACAATGCGCCCGACCCGGCGTTCGCCGATTTCTGGGTCGGTGAAAATCGCAAACCGCATATGTCCGGCGGCATCAATGCGGAAATCGCCAGCCACCACTGCGTTGCGGTCCAAAACCCAGGTCGCGGCCAGGCTTTCGGGCACGAACCACTCGCCGATACGGGTCCGCATTGCGTCCTCATCCGACATCGGTTCGACCCGGATCAGCGCCGAGGTCACACGCACGCCCGGGGCCTGGGCCAACCAGTCTTCGGGAAAGACATCAAAGGCGGCCGGGTCAAACGGGCGCGCCATCACGCCTTCGGAAAACACCGTATAGGTCACGAATTCCGTGTGCTGTTCCCATTTCAACTGGTGCCGCCCGATCTGGCCGAAATAATGCGTCGCATCAGGTTGCGGGTGCGCCGCCCCGAACCGGTCCAGCAGCATCAGCAGATGCGCCCGGTCTGCGTCACGGTCCCGTCCGGCCGCGTTCTCGGGCCGTTTCACGGCCAGATAGGCCGCATAGCACGGTGCCTT